>NZ_JAGLEJ010000051.1 GCF_023145115.1 Algiphilus sp. | reverse complement strand
ACGTTGTGCCAACTCGACAACCTGCTGCTGTGCGTCTGCACTCAAGGTAAGCGAATCCGCATCCTCCGAGCGCGCGTTATCTTCTGATTGACCAGTACCGTCCACAGAATTTTCTTCGCCCGCAACTGCTTGCTTCTCATAGGCAGCGATTGATCCATCAGTTGGCGCAACCTCTTCGCCCGGCAGCGCAACTTGCATACTGTCACCGCCACCATCACCATCATCTTTTCCGGCAGCAATCTCGCCAGCCATCGCCTTTGGTGCATCCGCCGGCAAGGTTGACACCTCATATGCCTGACGTGCCGCAGGACTGAGACGAACTTGATCAACACTCTCCCGCGTAGCCTGTGAGGCAACACCTTCAGAGCCAGGTGAGCTGGTCGTTGCGCCATCAACTTGCCCATTCTTTGATTGCTTTTGATAGCGATCAACCTGAACATCGGGCAGCAAAGTTGAACTATTGGTAAGTTGTGAATTGATATTCATAGAGATATCTCCTGTCTGTATCAATCACGAAATGACAAGCTACTTAAACATTATATCCCCTGCAAGTGTCACAGCAAGTCACTTAATCTTCCAAGTCGTCCCGGCGGCACTATCGAGCAACAATATCCCCTTTTCAACCAGCTCATCACGAATCTCGTCGGAACGGGCAAAGTCTTTATCCTGGCGTGCCTGCAAACGCTCGGCAATCCAGCCATCTACCTGCTCGGCGGTGATACCGAGGTCGGCCAATCCAGCCAGGTTCTGCTGCTCCAACCACTGCTGTGGCTCGGAACCAAACATGCCAAGGACATCACCCAGTTTAAAGAATGTTTGATACAAGGCGCGTACCGACGCTACAAGATCAGCTTTTTTGCGGAACTTTTTAGTCGCCATCAGCCGGTTCATCGTCCGCACACCTTCAAACAGGTGACCTATGGCCAATGCTGTGTTGAAGTCGTCGTCCATCGCTTCACGGAACTTGGCTTCCAGCTCCTCACCATCACTGGCGACAACATCGCTGTCCGGGCATTCGGCCAGCACTTCGGCAGCGGCCTGCAACCCTTCGTAAAAACGGGTCAAACCTAAACGCGACTCTTTGAGGTTTTGATCGGAAAAGTCGATGGGGGAACGGTAATGAGCCGATAGGATGAAAAAGCGCACGATCTCGGCATCATAGGTTTTGAGGATGTCGCGTATAGTGAAGAAATTGCCCAGCGACTTGCTCATCTTCTCGCTGTCGACGTTGAGGAAGCCGTTGTGCACCCAGTAGCGCACGTACTGGGTGCCGTGCGCGCAGGTGCTCTGCGCGCGCTCGTTCTCGTGGTGCGGGAAGACCAGGTCGTGGCCGCCGCCGTGGATGTCGATGGTGTCGCCGAGCAGGGCCTCGCTCATCGCGGAGCACTCGATATGCCAGCCCGGGCGGCCGCGCCCCCAGGGCGAATCCCACCCCGGCTGGTCGGCATCGGAGGGCTTCCAGAGGACGAAGTCGCCGGGGTCCTTCTTGTAGGGCGCGACCTCGACGCGGGCACCGGCGAGCATCTCGCGCCGGTCGCGACGCGACAGCTGTCCGTACTCCGGATAGCTGGTGACGTTGAACAGCACGTGCCCCTCGGCCTCGTAGGCGTGCCCCTTGTCGACGAGGCGCTGGATCATGGCCAGGATGTCGGGGATGTGCTCGGTGACGCGCGGCTCGAAGTCCGGCGGTGCCACCCCGAGCGCGGCGAGATCCTCGTGATAGGCAGCCGCGAAGCGCTGCGTGATGACGTCGATGTCGACGCCCTCCCGGGCCGCGGCGGCGTTGATCTTGTCGTCGATGTCGGTGATGTTGCGCACGTAGGCGACGCCCGCGAAGCGCCGCCGCAGCACGCGCGCCAGCACATCGAAGACCACCGCCGGCCGCGCGTTGCCGATATGCGCGAAGGAGTACACCGTCGGCCCGCAGACATACATCGTCACGCGCTCGGGATCGGCGGGAACGAAGGCCTCCTTGCGGCCACTGATGGTGTTGTGCAGTTGCATGACGCGTGCGGAGTCGGGCGCGGGGGCCGCGCAGGATACCGCCGTGGCGCGCCGCGCGGCCAGCCGCACGGTCGACGCGTCACCGCCCGCCCCGGATCCGGGCAACCCGGGGCACAATGACCGCATGCCCCCGCGCCCATCGTGTGCGGGGATGCGTCACGAGAGACGACCCATGCACCGCATCCTCGTTGCCGCCCTTCTGTTCGCCGCGAGTACATCCGCCATGCCCCAGCCCGCCGACCACCACGGCGAACGCTTCCGCAACAACTACAGCCGTCCGTCGCACGGCATGAGCTGGGCCTTCCTGCGCTTCCTGTGGGAGCTGCAGACCGGCGACCGGGAAGTGCCCGACGTCGCGCGCGAGACGCCCGATCTCGCCTTCCTGCACGGCAACCGGTCGGATCCCAGCCTGACCTGGCTGGGCCACGCCAGCTTCCTGCTGCAGATCGACGGCCACAACATCCTCACCGACCCGGTGCTCACCGAGCGCGCCTCGCCGCTGTCCTTCGCCGGCCCGGCGCGCGTGCATGCCCCGGGCATCGCCATCGACCAGCTGCCGCGCATCGATGTCGTGGTGATCTCGCACGATCACTACGATCATCTCGACCTGCCCACGCTGGAGCGGCTGCGCGAGCGCAACGACCCGCTGCTGGTGGCGCCGCTGCGCCTGGGCGCATGGCTGCGCGAGCGCGGCTTCGCCCGCGTGGTCGAGCTCGACTGGTGGCAGCACCAGGACCTGGAGCGCCTGCGCATCCACGCCGTGCCGGTGCAGCACTTCTCTGGCCGGACCGCCTTCGACCGGAACCGCCGGCTGTGGGCCGGCTACGTGATCGAGGCCGGCGGACGCCGCGTGCTGTTCGCCGGCGATACCGGGTACTCGCGCGACTTCGCCGACATCGGTGAACGCTTCGCGCCCATCGACCTGGCGCTGATCCCCATCGGCGCCTACGATCCGCGCGACTTCATGGGGCCGGTGCACGTCGATCCGGAGGAGGCCGTGCGCATCCACCGCGATGTGGGTGCGGTGCGCTCCGTCGGCATGCACTGGGGCACCTTCCGCCTCACCACCGAGCCCATGGACGAGCCGCCCCGGCGCCTGCGCGCGGCCGTGGCCGAAGCCGGCCTGGCGGCGGATGCCTTCACCACCGTGCCACTCGGCAAGGTGCTGCGCGCGCCCTTCGCTCAGTCCGCCTCGCGTGACAGCAGCGCGTCGAGCACGTCGGCGCGCGCGTCCGAGGGAAGCGCCCCGAGCGCCTCCACGGTGCGATAGAAGGCCGGCCAGTCGCCGTCGGCGGCCTCGAACAGCCGTCGGAACGCCGGCACCCAGCGGTGGTACAGCCCCACCGGCAGCAGCTTGGCGTTGTTGATGGGCTCGGCGAACCAGCGGTCGTAGCCGGCGAAGTCGGCCCACGGGCCCTCCCGCAGCGCCCGGTAGCGCGCGCGCAGCGCGGCGATGATCTCCGCCTTGCGGCGGCGCATGGTGTCCGCGGGCAGATCATCCTGCGCGTAGAGCGCCGCCAGCTCGTCGCGCGTCTCCTGGATGAGCCCCACGAAGCGCTCGCGCCGCTGGCGGCCGGCGCTGGTGTCGGGCGCGTCCACGCCCCGCGCCGCGGCCCAGCGGCGCAGGCCCTCGCTGCCGACGAAGGTCGCGAAGGACTCGTTGAAGGCGGTGTCACCGGCCAGGTGGAAGCGCTCGTGCGCGAGCTCGTGGAAGACCGTCGCCAGCAGCGTGTCGTCGTCCCAGTACAGCATCGACCACAGCAGCGGGTCGTCGAACCAGCCCAGCGTCGAGTACGCCGGCACGCCGCCGACGTGGACGTCCAGCCCGGTTTCCGCCAGCCGCTCCGCTTCGCCCTCGGCCAGTGCCTCGTCGTAGTAGCCGCGATAGGCGAAGCAGCCGTAGAACAGGTAGCACCAGCGGTGCGGCTCGAGCGAGAACGCCGGCGCCGCGAACACGTTCCACAGGACGTAGTCGCGCTCCAGGCGCACGAAGCTGCGGTAGCTGTCGCTGTCCGGCAGCGCCAGCGCCGTCACCGCGAAGCGCCGCGCCTCGGCGACCATGGCGAGACGGCGGCGCAGTTCGGGGTCGGTATCGGCGTCGGCAACCAGCGCTTCGATCGGCTGGCGCGCGTCCAGCACCGCCATCTGGCCGCGTGCCAGATGCCCGAAGTAGCCCAGCTGACAGCCGGCGAGCAGCAGCGCCGCGGCGGCGGTCGCCGCCGCGCGGATCAGGCCGCGTGGCGGTCGAGCCACACCTCGAGCCCCTGCGCGTTGAGCTCCACGTCGTGCCCCACCAGCTCGCGCACGGTCGCTTCGGACAGCGGCGCGCCGTGGCGCTGCGCGCTGCCCACCGCGTGCGCGGAGAGCGCGTCCACCAGCGCCTCGTGCCGGTTGGTGGTGTCCTTCAGCGAGCGCGCGATGGCGACGTAGTCGTCGAGCCCGGCGCGCAGGTCGTCCGCCAGGCGCCCGACGTCGCTCACGCGGCAGTAGTGGGTCAGATACATGCAGGCCGGGTCGCGGGCCATGTAGGCATCGATGGTCTGCTTCCACGCATCGGGATCGAAATGCACCGGCGTCGTGGTGGGCAGCACGAAGGCACCGGCATCGCCATCGAACTCGCGGTAGGACAGGCCGAAGGTATCGCCGGTGAACCAGCCGCGCGTGGCGGCATCCCAGAGACTGAAGTGGTGGCGGGCGTGTCCGGGACTGTCGAGCACCTCCAGCACGCGCCCGCCCACCGCGACCCGGTCGCCGGTACCGGCGACTTCGACGCGCTCCTCGGGGATCGGCACCAGCGTGCCGTACATGCGTTCGGCTTCCTCGGTACCGTAGACCGCGGCCACGCCCCTGGCCAGCGCGGTCGGATCGATCATGTGCCGCGCGCCGCGCTCGTGGACCACCAGTCGGGCCTCGGGCAGCGACTGCATGAGCAGCCCGGCACCGCCGGCATGGTCGAGATGGATGTGGGTGGGAATGACGTGGCTGACCTGCTCGCGGCCGATGCCCAGCGCGTCCAGGAGGGCGAGCAGTCGCGGCACGCCCTCGTTGGTGCCGCATTCGACGAAGGCGTAGCGCTGCCCGTCACCGATCAGGTAGCAGCACGCCATGCGGTCGCGCACCTGCTCGGTGTCGATGCACCAAAGGTGCTCGGCAAGCTGTTCGGCATTCGCGGGCGCGGCGGCGGTCATGGGGTCGTCATCCTTCGGGAGTCCACTTGAAGAGGCTAGCACCGACTGCCAGCAGCGCGGCGCTGATGGCGGCCAGCGCGAGCATCGGCACGCGCACGTCCCAGAGGCTGGCGCCATCGAGCATGATCGCGCGCGCCGCCTCCAGCACGTGCGTCAGCGGCAGCAGGCCGGCCAGGCTCTGCAGCCAGTCCGGAGCGGTGTCGATGGAATAGAACACGCCGGACAGCACCAGCATCGGCCACGAGAAGATGTTGAGCATGCCGCTGGCGAGCTCCTCGCTGGTGACGCGGGCGGCGATGACCAGGCCCAGCGCGATCATCGACACGCTGCCCAGCAGCGCCACCGCCAGCAGATCGAGCGCGCTGCCCTCCATGCGGAAACCGATGAGCAGCTGGCAGCCGACGAACATCACGGCCGTGATGAACACCACCAGCCCGAGCCGCGAGGCGAGCTGCGCACTGATGAACTCGAAGGCCGACAGCGGCGTCGCGCGCAGCCGCTTGAGATAGCCGTTCTTGCGATAGCGCACGATGCCGTAGCCCACACCCCACAGCGACGAGAACATGACGTTCAGCGCCAGCACGCCGGGCAGCACCCAGTCGACGTAGCGGATGGGCTCGCCCTCGACCGCCGCGCGCACCGGAGGTTCGTCGAGCGACTGCTGCAGCACGTGCTCGAGCAGCGCGCCGGTCTGCGCGTTGGGATTCACCCAGTAGCGGCCGGGTGCCTCGCGCAGATCCAGCAGCATGTCGATGCGCTGGCGCGCCACCCGCCGCACCGCCGTGTCGCGATCGGCGACGGTCTCGACGCGCACGCCCGGTGTGGCCAGGAAGGCTTCGGCTTGTCCCTCGGCGGCACCGATCAGGCCCACCGTGAACAGCGGCTGCGGCGGTCCGGAGAAGATCATCGCGAAGCCTGCCACCAGCATGATCGGGAAGAACAGGTTCCAGCTCAGCGCCGAGCGGTCGCGCAGGAACTCCAGCGTGCGCACGCGCGTGGTGGCGGCAAAGCGCCGCCAGGCAGCCGCCGGCCTCATGCGCGCAGCTCCTTGCCGGTGAGATGCAGGAAGAGATCCTCGAGCGTGCGCGCGCGCACCGACAGCCGCGCCAGCGGCACGCCGGCCGCCATCAGTCGCGACAGGGTGGCGTTGACGTCGTCGGTGACCACTTCGGCGATCGCGCCGCGCTGCTGGTGGGCGATATCCGCGCCGGCGCCGTCGAGCGCCTCGGCGGGCAGTTCCAGCACGACGTCACCGAAGTGCTCGGCCAGCAGATCGCGCGGCGTGCCCTCCGCGATGATGCGGCCGTGGTCCATGATGGCGAGCTGATCGCAGAGCTGCTCGGCCTCGTCCATGTAGTGCGTGGTCAGCACGATGGTCTTGCCCAGCGCGCGGATGTCGCGCACCAGCTCCCAGAAGTTGCGTCGCGCCTGCGGGTCGAGCCCGGTGGTGGGCTCATCCAGGAACAGGATCTCGGGATCGTTGACCAGCGCGATGCCGAGCAGCACCCGCTGGCGCTGCCCGCCCGAGAGCTGGCGCGTGTCGCGGTCGAGAAAGTCGCCCAGCCGGCAGCGCGCGACCACGTCGTCGAGCGGCGCGCGGCGCGCGTACAGGCGCGAGAAGAAGCGCAGGTTCTCGCGCACGCTGAGGTTCTCCTGCAGCGCGGTCACCTGGAACTGGATGCCGACGCGCTCGCGATAGGCCGGTCCCAGGGGCTGGCCGCGGTAGCGGATGCTGCCGCCGGTGGGCCGGGCGATGCCCTCGAGCATCTCGATGGTGGTCGACTTGCCGGCGCCGTTGGGTCCCAGCAGTCCGAAGCAGATGCCCTCCGACACGCACAGATCGATGCCGTCGACCGCGCGCACGCCGCCGCGCCTGCCGGGAAAGTGCTTGACCAGCTGCTGAGCTTCGAGAACCGCCATGGCCGCGGCAGCCTACACCGCCGGCCGGCCGACTGCCTCCGCGCCCGCGCCGCGTCGAAGCCTCAGACGCCCGTCCACAGCCACCCGAACAGCACCGCGCCCAGGGCCAGCCGGTACCAGACGAAGGGCATGAAGCTGGCGCGGCGGACGAAGCGCATCAGCCAGGCGATGGCGATGTAGGCCGAGACCATGGCCAGCCCCGCCGCCACCAGCGCTTCCAGTGGATCGGCCGCGAAGCCGGCACTGCCGCGGGCGATCTCGTAGCCGCCCAGCAGGGTCGCGGCCGCGGTGGTGGGAATGGCGAGCAGCAGCGCGAAGCGCGCCGCTTCCGGACGCGCCAGACCGAGCAGCAGGGCGGCGGTGATGGTGATGCCGGAGCGCGACGTGCCGGGTACCAATGCCAGCGTCTGCGCGAGCCCGATCAGCAGTGCGATGCGCAGATCCACCGGCGTGCTGCGCTCGTCGCGGCCGCGCCGATCCGCCACGCCCAGCAGCAGGCCGAAGACGATGGTGGTGGTGGCGATGACCGTCACCGAGCGCAGCTCGTTGGCCACCAGATCGCGCAGCAGCAGACCGGCGATCACCACCGGCACGGTGGCGACGGCGACCTGCAGGGCGAGGTCGCGATCGGCGCCGCGCGCCCCCGGCTGCACCAGCTGCACACCGCCGCGGAACAGCTGCGCGGTCTCGGTGCGGAAGTAGGCCATCACCGCGATCAGCGTGCCCGCGTGCAGCGCGACGTCGATACCCAGCCCCTGGTCGTCGGCGCCGAAGAGCATCGGGAACAGGATGAGATGCGCCGAGGAGCTGATCGGCAGGAACTCGGTGATGCCCTGCACGAGCGCCAGCAGGATGAGCGCGATCCAGTCCATGTTGTCCGGCAGTGAAAGCGGGCGTGCGCGTCAGCGCGCGGCGGCCAGGCGCTCGTCGATGGCCGCGAGCAGCGCATCGAAGGGCTGCACGAACTTGTTGATGCCCTCGGCCTCGAGCTGATCCGCGACGGCGTCGAGATCGATGTCCAGCTCGGCGAGCTCGGCGATGACGGCGTGCGCGCTGCTGGGGTCGTCGGTCAGCGTGCGGGTGGCCCGGCCGTGATCGCGGAATGCGGTGACGGTCTCCGGCGGCAGCGTGGTGACCGTGTCGGGGCCGATCAGCGGCTCCACGTACTTGACGTCCGAATAGCTCGGATCCTTGGCGCTGGTCGACGCCCAGAGCAGGCGCTGCGGATGCGCACCCGCGGCCGCCAGCGCCTGCCAGCGCGCCCCGCGCGTCTGACGGCAGTAGTGGGCATAGGCCAGCCGCGCGCAGGCGATGGCGGCTTCGCCGCGCAGCGCGCGCGCCGGTTCGGTGCCGTAGCGGTCGAGCCGCGGATCCACCAGCGCATCGATGCGCGAGAGGAAGAAGCTCGCCACCGAGTGCACCGACCCGATCTCGGCGCCGTCGGCGCGCCGCTGTTCGAGCCCGGTGATGAATGCCTCCAGCACCTGCTCGTAGCGCGCCACCGAGAACAGCAGCGTGACATTGACGCTGATGCCCTCGCGGACGAGCGCCGCTATCGCGGGCAGCCCTTCGGTCGTGCCGGGCACCTTGATCATGATGTTGGGACGGGCCAGCCGCTCCCACAGGCTGCGCGCCTCGGCCAGCGTGCCGGCCGTGTCGCGCGCCAGATGCGGGGACACCTCGATGCTGACGCGACCGTCCACGCCGCCGCTGGCATCGAACACCGGCCGCAGCATGTCCGCGGCGTCGCCGATATCGCGCAGCACCAGCGTCTCGTAGGCGCGGTCGCGATCGGCACCCCGCGCCGCCAGCTCGCGCAGCTCGGCGTCGTAGTCGTGGGAACCGGCAATGGCCTTCTCGAAGATCGCCGGATTCGAGGTCATGCCCCGCAGGTTGTCATCGGCGATCAATCGCACCAGCTCGCCATCGTGCAGCATGCCGCGACGGATGTAGTCGAGCCAGAAGCTCTGGCCGAGCGCGGACAGGCCTGCAAGCGGATTGCGGGGCGCGCTTTCGGGGGACGTCTGGGCGGTCATGGGGGCTTAACGGTATCGCTCTTCCGGCGGCAATGATGGCACACTCAAGCGACGACTCCGGCGCGGTCCAGCACCGCACATACCTATTCCCGAATCCGGAGCGTGGAGGAGAGCAATGCCGAAGACGGCATGGATCGCGGCCCTGCTGATGGGGCTGACACTGGCAGCATGCGGCGGCTCCGACCCGTCCGGTGCACCCGAACCCCCGACCGATCCCGGCGATCCCGGCGACCCGGGTGACCCCGGCGCCAGCTTCGACGCGCGCATCACCCGCACCGAGCTCGGCATCCCGCACATCGTCGCCGATGACCTCGGCAGCCTTGGCTACGGCTACGGCTACGCCTTTGCCGAGGACAACATCTGCGTGCTGCTCGAGGATCTGCTCACCATCCGCGGCGAGCGGGCACGCCACTTCGGCCGCGACGGCAGCTACACCATCGGCGCCGCCGGCGTCACGATGGGTAACGTCAACAGCGACTTCTTCTGGAAGCTGGTGGCCGACGACGACACCATCGCCGACCTGCAGGCCAGCGCCAACGACGACGTCGCCCAGGCCACCACCGGCTATCGCACCGGTCTCAACCGCTACATCGCCGAGCTCGAGGCCGGCGAGCACCCCGGCCGGCACGCCGCGTGCCGCGACGCCGAATGGCTGCAGCCGGTGACCGAGGCCGACATGTACCGGCGCTACTACCGGCTCGCCATCATCGCCAGCGCGACCCAGCTGGGCAACGAGATCGCCAACGCCGACCCGCCGCTGCTGTCCCCCGGCAGTGGCATGACCGAGGCAGAGGCCGCCGATGCGCTCCGGCGCAGCGACATCACCGCCGAGGACCTGCCCTTCGGTCGCGAGCTGCCCATCGGCAGCAACATGTACGGACTCGGCGCCGACGCCACCAGCGACGGCAGCTCGATGCTGTTCGGCAACCCGCACTTCCCGTGGACCGGACCGGAGCGGCTGTACATTGCGCACCTCACCATCCCCGGCGAGATGGACATCATGGGGGCCTCGCTCTACGGCGTGCCGGCGATCCTCATCGGGTTCAACGATCGCTTCGCCTGGAGCCACACCGTCTCGACCGCCTATCGCTTCGGCATCTTCCAGCTGGCGGTGAACCCGCTGAACCCGATGCGCTACTTCTACGACGGCGAGCAGCGCGACATCGAGCCGGTGCCGCTGGAGATCGAAGTCCGGGAGAGCGATGGCAGCATCACCACCGAATCGCGCACGCTGTACCGGTCGCACTTCGGCCCCATCATGGAGCTTGAGGTCGGCGGCCTGCCGGTGCTGGGCTGGGACAACACCCGCGCCTACACCATCCGCGACGCCAACGGCGAGAACGATCGCCTGCTGGAGCAGTTCTTCGCCTGGAACCAGGCCGAGTCGCTCGACGACTTCAAGCGCCTGCAGCGCGAGATCGTGGGCGTGCCCTGGGTCAATACCGTCGCCACCGGCCCGGGCCAGAACGTCTACTACAGCGACATCACCGTGGTACCGAACGTCCCCGACGAGCTGGTAGCCGAATGCCGGCCCACGCTGCTCGGCCCGGTGGTCGACTCGCTGGTGCCCGGCCTGCCCTTCCTGCGCGGCAACGGCGAGGACTGCAACTGGCGCACCGACGACGACGCACCGGCCGCCGGCATCTTCGGCGCATCCAACCTGCCCAGCCTCGAGCGCAGCGACTGGGTGCACAACTGCAACGACAGCTACTGGCTGACCAATCCGGCCGAACCGCTGACCGGCTTCGCCCGAGTGATCGGCGCCGAGGACACCGAACGCAGCCTGCGCACGCGCCTCTGCATCCGGCAGATCCAGGACCGCCTCGACGGCAGCGACGGCCGGCCCGGCAACCGCTACGACTTCGAAACGCTCAAGGAGGTCGTGCTGTCCAGCCAGCTGATGAGCGAGCGCCTGGCGCGCGAGGCCGTGCTGAGCGACCTCTGCGACGACGGCACCGACGCCGCCTGCACCGTGCTGGAGGCCTGGGACGGCACCGCCAACCGTGATGCGCGCGGCGCCCACATCTGGCGCGAGTTCTGGCGCGAGGCCGGCAGTGCCAGCAATCTCTGGGAGACCCCGTTCAACCCGGCCGATCCGGTGAACACCCCGCGTGATCTCAATACCGGCAGCCGCGCGGTCGCCAACGCCCTGTCCACCGCGCAGCAGCGCATCACCGACCTCGGCATCGCGCTCGACGCGCCGCTGGGGTCGCTGCAGGCCTCGGGCGTCAACAGCGCCGACGGCGCGCCCATCCCGATTCCGGGCGGCGAGCAGTTCGTGGGCGCCTTCACCATCGCCAACACCGACGACGCCGGGCTCACCGAATCCGGCTACGCGGTCGACTACGGCAACAGCTACATCCAGGCGGTGACCTGGGAGGACGGCGCCGTGCGCGCGGAGGGCTTCGTGACCTACTCGCAGTCCACCGATCCGGCGAGCCCGCACTACAGCGACTTCACGCAGGCCTACTCCGACAAGGACTGGCACGCCTTCGCGTTCACCCGCGAGGAGATCGACGCACGCGCCATCCGCGACTACCGCATCAGCCAATAGCACCCTTCCCGGCACACCGCGACGGCACGGGCGGCATCGCCGCCCGTGCACATTCGACGCCTGGGCAATAGAATACGAATCATTCTTGTTCTATTGGCCGGGCGACCCCACGCCGTGGGTCGTACCGCCATCTCCGGGGGGAGTTGGTGTACCGACGATGCATCCACGGTGCCTGCGCCGCGCTCGCGCTCATCGCGACACTGTCGGCTCGCGCCGAACCGCGTGACGCCGCAGACATCGCCGTCATCCGGCTGGACGACGAGCCCGCGCCACCGCTCGAACGCGCGCCCGAGACGCTCGCGCTGGACGAGATCGTGGTCACCGGCGAGAAGATTGCGCGCAGCCTCGAGCAGACCACCGCTTCGGCAGCGGTGATCGACGGCGCATCACTGGAGGCCTACAACGACGCTTCGGTGAGCGACCTCTTCCGCCGGCTGGGCAACGTCACGGCCAGCCAGGATGGCACCTTCAGCATCCGGGGCGTCGGCAACACCGGGCCGGAGGGCTTCACCTACGGCCAGCCGGTGATCACCCAGTTCATCGACGGTGTCGCCGTCGACCGCATCGGCCAGTTCACCGCGCTCAACCAGGCCTGGGACATCGAGCGCGTGGAGGTGCTGCGCGGCCCGCAGTCCACCGCGCAGGGACGCAACGCGCTGGCCGGCGCGGTCATCACCACCACGCGCGATCCCACCGAGTTCTGGGAGGCGCGCGCCCGCGCGCGGTTCGCGGAACTGGGTACGCGCCAGCTCGCGATCGCCGGCGGCGGCCCCCTCGGTGGCGGCCTCTCGTTCCGCGTGGCCGGCGACCACCGGCAGTCGGACGGATTCGTCACCAACACCACGCTCGACGATCCGGAATGGGGCGCCACCGGCAGCCGTCTCGGCCGTGCCAAGCTGGCCTACCGCCCGCGCGCGCTGCCCGCGCTCGAGGTGGTGGCGACGGCGATGATCGGCGAGGCCGATAACGGGAACGACGGCAGCAGCGTCGAGTACGAGACCACCGATGCCGCGCCGCGCACCGCCCAGGACAACACGCCGGGCGCTTCGGACCGCATTGCGCGGCTCTACTCGCTGCGCGCGCGCTACGACATCGCGCCGGACGTGACGGTGCACAGCACCACCGCCTATCTCGATACCCGGGATGTGAGCCGCCGCGATTTCGATCGCAGCGCCGCGGGCGAGAGCGTCACCGACACGGACTTCCGCGGCCGCACCGTGTCGCAGGAGCTGCGCGTCAACTTCGAGGCGCTCGGCGCACTCCGCGGCATCGTCGGCGTGTACGCCGGACGCTTCGACGACGACCGCGACATCGCTGTGCGCGAGGGCCGCATCCGGCTCTCCGACTTTGCCCCGCTGCCGCTGGCCGACAGCATCCTGCGACTGCACTACGACTCGACCAGCTTCGTCGCCGACCGCGCCGAGAATCTTGCCGTCTTCGGCGAAGTCGACTGGGCGATCAGCGAGCGCCTGACCGCCACCTTCGGCCTGCGCTACGACACCGAGCGACGCGAGACCACGTCCGAGTACAGCACCGATCGCGTCGACGCCAGCCTCTCGCTGCCCGGGCAGGTCGCGGGCCTTCCGGTGCTGGGGCCGGCGCTGGATGCGCTGCTCGATACCCTGCCCCCGCTCGACGTCGGCCCGCTGCTGTCGCTCACGCCGATCGTGCCGGGAACGAGCGGTCGTCAGCATGCAGCGAGCGACTACGACGCCTGGCTGCCGAAGCTGGGGCTGCGCTACGCGCTCACCGACCGGCTCACCGCCTTCGCCACCTACACCGAGGCCTACCGCGCCGGCGGCGTCGACATCCTGTTCACCACCGGCGAGCTGGTGCCCTTCGAGCCCGAGTTCACGCGCAACTACGAGGTCGGCCTCCGCGGCCGCGCCTGGGACGAGCGCCTGCGCTACGCGCTCAATGTCTACTACGTCGACTGGCGCGACCAGCAGGTCGAGATCCTGACCGCGGACGGCGCCGTCAGCTATACCGAGAACGCGGCCACCTCGACGCTCTGGGGCGGCGAGCTGTCGCTCACCGCACGCCTCGCGCGCGGCTGGCACATCGACGCCAGCCTAGGCTATGCGCACACCCGCTTCGACCACTACGAAACGATCAACGGCGACTACGCCGGCAACCGCTTCGTGCGCGCGCCGGAATTCACCGCCGGTCTCGGTACCGCCTGGCGCGGCGCCGCCGGCTGGTTCGCGTCGGGAAGCGTGGCCTACACCGGCGACTACTTCGTCACGCCCGAGAACGATCCGCGCGAGACTTCGGATGCCTATACCCTCATCGACGCGCGCGCCGGCTACGCTTTCCGCTTCGGTTCGGTGGCGGTCTTCGTGCGCAATGCGCTCGACGACGACCACGCAACCTATCGCTTCCGGCTCGAGCCGGGGCCGGGCGTCGAGATACCCGGCACGCTGATCGCCCACGGCCCGCCGCGCATTCTCGGCATCGCGCTCGAACTCCGCTACTGAAACGCCATGACCGCCCATCCGCGCCGCGTCACCACTATCGCCCCATCGACACCGCTTCCAGGGAGCACGCGATGATCACCTTCCCGACCTTCGCGCAGGTGTTCGCGGCGATCCCGACGCTGCTCGGCATGACAGCGTGCTACCTGGCGTCGCCCCATCGCTGGTGGTGGCGCGAGCGCGCCCTGCCGACCCGCGCACTGGCCGTTGCCGGCGGCGCGCTGCTGCTGCTGGGCGCGGTGATGTGGACCGGCGCCCTGGGTCCGGCCGCCGGGCTCACCGCCTGGCTGACGGCCGCCATGCTCGCCGCCGCGGCGCTTCCCTATCTCGCGCTCTGGACAAGGAGGTCGCAATGATCGCGGGACGACTGACCGCCGGCGTCGTGCTCGGCTTCCTGCTGGCCTGCGCGGTCGGCGGCCTGATCACGCTGCTGGGGCCCTGGACGCCCGACACCAACGCCACCTGGGCGGTGCTCGCCATGCTGCCGGTGTGGGTGGCCGCGACCGCCGGCGCGGTGGCCTGCTCCGGCGCCCTGCGGGCCTGGCTGTGGCTGGGCGGTGCGAACCTGATCGGCTACGGCGTGCTGTGGACGCTGAAGCTGACCGGCTTCGCGGCCGTGCTGGAGGTGGCCGCATGAAGGCCGACACCCTGCGCGCATTCACCACGCTGCACACCTGGACCGGCCTGGTCACCGGTCTGGCGCTGTTCATCGCGTTCTACGCCGGCGCCCTGACGGTATTCCACGGCGCGCTGCACAGCTGGGAGCAGCCGGCCACGCGTGCCGAGGCCGTGCAGGGGCCCGATCGGGTCGACGCGCTGCGACGCGCGGTGGTCGACGCCCATCCGGGCGCCGCCGAAGAGCTCACCGTCGTGCTGCCCGGATTCGACGGCCCGCGGGCGGCCGCGTTCTGGCGCGCGGAGGAAGGGCGCCATCACGCCAGCCTGGGACCGGACGGCGCGCTGACCGAAGGTGCTCCGCTGGCGTCGGAGCTGGCCGAGCACATCAACCACATCCATTTCACGCTGGGCCTGCCGCAGGGCATCGGCATGTGGCTGATGGGGCTGGTGTCGGCGATCTATGCGCTCGCACTGGTCTCGGGGATCGTCATCCACCTGCCGACGCTGGTGGAGAACCTGTTCGCGCTGCGGCCCGGGCGCAACATCAAGCGCTACTGGCAGGACGCGCACAACGTCATCGGGGTCCTCTCGCTGCCGTTCCACGTCATCTTCGCGTTCACCGGTGCCCTGCTGTGCGTGCTGACGGTCTTCGTGGCGGGGCTCGCCTACATCGCCCTCGACGAGCGCGTGGCCGAGCGCTTCCAGTCCGCCTTCGAGATCGTCGAGGCACCGCCCCCCGCCGGCGAGCCGCTGACCGCACCCGACAGCGCCACCCTCATGGCGCGGGCCCGCGAGGCGATACCGGGCATGACGCCCTTCCTCTTCCAGCACCACCGGTCGCGCGACGCCCGCGGCCTGACCGTGGTCCACGGCGTGATCGACGGGCGCCTCGCCAACCGGGTGGCGGTGGCCATCCGCCACGACGATCTCGGCATCGCCGAGACCTGGGCGCCGGGCAGCCGGCCGGCGACGCCGATCGCCTCCAGCGTCATCACCTCGCTGCATTTCGGCAACTTCGGCGGGCCGGTGGTGCAGTGGCTCTATTTCCTCCTCGGCCTCGGCGGCGCCTTCCTGTTCTACTCCGGCAACCTGCTGTGGATCGAGTCGCGCCGGCGGCGACGGCAGCGCGAGCAGCCGCGCCTGCATCGCGTCATGGCCGGCGTCACGGTCGGGGTCTGCGTCGGCTGCTGCCTGGGCGTATCGGGACTGTTCCTGGCCAACAAGCTGCTGCCGGAAGCACTTGCCGACCGCGCCGCCTGGGAGATGCGCGTGTACTACCTGCTCTTCCTGGGCAGCGTGGCGTGGGCGCTGCTGCGCCCACCCGCACGCGGCGCCGTCGAGCTGCTGCTCGCCACCAGCGCCCTGACCGCCGCCATTCCGATCGTCAACTGGGGCGTGACCGGGGACCACCCCTGGTCCGCGATCCACGATGGTCAGTGGGCGGTGGCCGGCATCGACCTGGTGGCGCTGGCCGGTGCCGCAGCCTTCGCGCTGCTGGCGCGCGCGACGCATCGCCGGGCGCGCGACGGCAACCCGAACAGCGTGTGGCACGGGACCGCCGGGCGCCCGCCGGCATCCGCGGATGCGTCGACGGCCGGCGCGGAGAGCGCCTAGCGGCGGCGCACGGCGGCGTAGAAGCGCGGACTGCCCTCGGGCTGCCGGCGGAAGCGCTTGTAGCTCCACCAGTACTGCTCCGGGCACTGGCGCACGCAGGCTTCGAGACCCGCGTTCATCGCGCGGGTCGCGGTCGCGATGTCGGGACTGTCGATGCCTTCCGGCGCGGCGAGATAGTGCGCTATGTAGCCGCGCGCCCGGGGCAGGCGCTCGCCCCACATGAACACCACCGGCGCCCCGCTCTCCGCCACCATGCGGGCGATCAGGGTCGGCGTGTGCGCCGGGATCCCCATGAAGGGCTCGAAGATGCCGCGCCCCTCGGGCGGATCGTGGTCGGGCATGTAGTAGACGCCGAAGCCGTCGGCCAGGAGCGGCACCGCCGCGCGGCGCACGCCGGCCTCGGCCTTCTTCATGCGGCCGCCGAAGCGGCAGCGCCCCTTCAGCGAGAGCGCGTTGATCGCGCCCTTCTGCGGCTTGTAGAGCCCGTAGAACGGGTAGCGCGCGGACATCGGGATCGCCACCGCCTCGAAGGCACCCATGTGCAGCGTCAGCAGAATGACACCGCGCCCCTGCGCGAAGGCGTCCTCCAGCACGCCGATGTTGCGCCACTCGCGGACCGAGCGCCGGACCGCCCGTCCCGGTCCCAGCCAGTAGCGGGCGGTCTCGAGATAGGTCGTCAGCTCGGTACGCAGCGACGCACGGGCGATGCGGCGGCGCTCGTCGTCGCCCAGCTCGGGCATGCAGCGTTCGAGATTGTGGAGCGCCACGCGCCAGCGATTGCCGTTGGTCACCCGGACCAGCCATGCCGCCATTGCGCCCAACCCCTGCAGCAACGGCAGCGGCAACCAGGCCAGCACGAACATCAGCACACGCATGCGGCAACTCCCGTGGCCGCGCGGCGCGTGGCGCGCCATCCGGCGAAGGGGCGCATCCTGAACCACCCCGGCGAAGGCGGCAAGCGCTCCCGGCGGCGCCGCACGGCGGTCACGCCCACTCGCGTATGTCGAGAAAGCCGAGCACCGATGCATAGTGGTCGGTATTGAGCATCGGGAAGCCGGCCGCGACCGCGCGTCGATAGAGGAAGGGATCGAGCTGGTCGGGTCGCAGGCGGCCGTCGCCGCGACCGAGGTCGAGCAAGGCCGGGATGTCGCGCTCGCGCATGGCTTCGGAGGCCGCGATGTCGGGCAGGTAGTAGCCCGCAAAGCCGATCATGCGCTCGTCGTCCAGGCCGGCCGCATTGACGTCGGCCAGCGTGGCCAGCCCCTGCTCGGGGATCAGCGGGACGAAATGCACCAGTTCCCGGGTTTCGGCCTGATAGGCCTCCAGCGTCGCGCGGCCGTACGCCGAGACGATCACCCGCGATGCAGCGTCGCGGTCCCGGATCAGGGCCACCAGCTCGGCGGGATCGACATCCTTGGTGTCCAGCCACAGCAGCGCGCCTTCCGCCGACCAGTCGAGAAAGGCCTCCAGGCTGTCGGGAGCGAGATCGGTGGCTGCGCCGGTGCCGTCGCGCATGCGCAGCCGGCGAAAGTCGGCGAACGCAATGTCGCGCACCGGACCGGAACCGGTAGTCTCGCGGTCGAGGGTGACGTCGTGCAGCGGCACCATGACGCCGTCGCGGGTGCGCCGGATGTCGACCTCGATCATCGCCGGCCCGGTCGCCATCACCTTCCGCGCCGATACCAAGTGGCATTCCGGATAGCCCGGCACATGCGGCTTGTAGCCGGCGCGATGCGCCATCAGCAGCGGCTGACTCAGGCGCGAACGGCGGGTATAGGCGGCCAGCGCGGCGGGCGAATCGAAGTGCTTGCGGTGGGCGGGCGGCGCGGCGCCGGCGGCAGCGGTGCCGGCGAGCGCGGCCAGCGGCAGCGCGGCGGCCGCGCGCAGGAACCGGCGGCGGTCGGGGCTCATCGCGGCATGCCGCCGGCAGACGGCGCGGCCGCGCTCACGCCGCCATCGCCGCGCCCGCGGCTGCCATCTCGGCGCGCGCGGCGATGCCGCCCTCGGCGGTCACCGGTCGCGTCGCCGCTTCGATCAGCCGGACCTCGAAGCCGGCCCTGCGCGCGTCGAGCACGGTGGCGCACACGCAGACGTCCTCGGCCAGCCCGCCCACCCAGAGGCGGCGCAGGTCGCGCGCGCGCAGCTCGATGGCCAGGCCGGTGGCCTCGAAAGCCGAATTCTGGTCCTGATCGAAGCGGGTGCCCTTGGTGACGATGACCGTGTCCGGCGGCAGCGCCAGATCGGGATGAAAGGCCGCACCCGCACTGTCCTGCAGGCAGTGCGCCGGCCACGGGCCGCCCCGCTCCGCGAAGCTGATGTGCCCGGCCGGGTGCCAGTCGCGCGACGCGAACACCGGCACGCCGCGCGCCGCGGCGGCCGCCATCCACGCGTTCAGCACCGGCACCACGGCGTCGCCACCGGTGATGGGCAGCGCGCCGCCCGGGCAGAAGTCGTTCTGCACGTCGACGACGATGAGCGCGTCGCGCGGCTGCAGATGATCGGCGATGTCCTTCATGACGGCCCTCCTTGCGGCAGCGTCCGTCCTTCGACCCCCGCGGCGCCGGTGATCGTTCCCGACACCGCCGCCCGGTAAGCGTCAAGCGCTTCGCTGACCGCCACTGGATAGGGCGTCTCCGCGGGCTGCGGGGCACGCAGCGTGGCCGGCAGGCGCGCGAGCTGGGTGGCGACGTGCGAGCGGATGTCGGCGAGCGCGGGCGCCGGGCGGACGCGATGACCGTCGCGCATGACCGTCTCCAGCAGCGGCCGCCCGGGAAGCGTCTCGTCGGCGCGCGCGATGACGTCGCGGTGATCGCCGTCGGCGTCGCCGCTGCGGAAGACCTGCTTCGGGCCCGGCAGCACCGCCTTGCCGGTGGACAGCTTCATGCGGCCCTCGCCACCGTAGGCGCAGAGCTTGTAGACCAGATCGAGACTGGGGGCGTCCTCGGAGACCGCCATCGCGGTGCCGACGCCGAAGCCGTCGAGGGCGGCACCGTCGGCGATCAGCTGCGCGATGCCATCCTCCTCCAGACCGCCGCTGGCGAGGATCTGCACCCGCTGCAGCCCGGCGTCGTCCAGCCTGCGCCGCACCGCCCGCGACAGCGCCACCAGATCGCCCGAGTCGAGACGCACCGCGCGCAGTCCGATGTCCCCGTCCCGCTCGCGGGCGAGCGCAATGATCCGGTCGACCGCGGCGAGGGTGTCGTAGGTGTCGACCAGCAGCACGGTATCCGGGAAGACGCGCAGGAAGGCGGCGAAGGCCTCGGTCTCGTCCGCATGCGCCTGCACGTAGCTGTGCGCCATGGTGCCGGCCACCGGAATCCCGTAGCGCGCGCCGGCGCGCACATTGGAGGTACCGGCCACGCCGGCGATGTGGAAGGCCCGCGCGCCCTGCACCGCGGCGTCGAGCCCGTGCATGCGCCGGGCGCCGAAGTCGAGCACGCTGCGCCCGTCGGCCGCGTCGACCACGCGGCGCGCCTTGCTCGCCAGCACGGTCTGCAGATGGATCTGGTTCATGACCAGCGTCTCCACCAGCTGGGCCTCGGGCAGCGGCGCGGTGACCTCCAGGATGGGCTCCTCGCCGAACATCGGGGTGCCCTCGGCCACCGCGCGCACCGATCCGGTGAACCGGAAATCGCGCAGCCAGTCCAGGAAATCGGCCGTGAAGATGTCCAGGCCTTCGAGATACGCGATGTCGGCAGCGCTGAAGCGCAGGTTCTCGAGCTGCTCGAGCACGCTCTCCAGCCCGCAGGCGATCAGGTAGTTGCGCCGCGCCGGCAGCGTCCGCACGTAGAGGCTGAATACCGCCTCCCGGTCCATGCCTTCGGCGAAGTACGCCTGCAGCATGCTGAGTTCGTACAGATCCGTGAACAGCGCGTCACCACCGGCCGCAGCGGTCGGGCGCGGATCGGTGATCCGCTCGTCGGCGGTCGGGGTGTCGGTCATGATGACGACGACGTCAGGGCCGCGCAGTGCGGTCCGCGAGTCGGCCGAGCGCCTGCTCGAACGCCGCGAGATCGTCCGCGCCGAAGAGCACGAAGCGCACCCGCCGGAGCGAGCCGGGCGCCGCCGCCAGCACCTGATGGACGCTGCGCACGGCCACCGTCGCCGCCTCGTCCAGCGGGTATCCGAAGGCCCCCGCCGAGATCGCCGGGAAGGCGATGGATGCCAGCTCCGCGTGCTGCGCCAGCCCGATGGCATTGCGATAGCAGGCCGCCAGCAGCTGGTCGGCGGGCTCGTCGCGGCCGTACACCGGGCCCAGACAGTGGATGACATGACGATTGGGCAGGGCGAAGGCACCGGTCATCACCGCCTCGCCCGGTCGGATCGGCGCGTAGGGTCGGCAGGCCGCATCCAGCTCGGGACCGGCGGCCCGGTGAATGGCACCGGCAACGCCACCGCCCGGATGCAGCTCGGCGTTGGCCGCGTTGACGACGGCATCGATGTCGGACTGACGCGTGATATCGCCGCGCCGGCATTCGATGTCGGCGCTCGTGACGGCGGACACCATGACGCTACCCTCCTGCGGTCATCGGGACCCGTCCGCAATCTTGAGGACGCACCGGCGTGCACGCAAACCGCTGCGGGGCATGCACTCAGACACCGCGCTCGCGCAGCCAGTCGCCGGCCAGCTTGCGCGCGTAGTCGGCCGCAGCCTCGTCGTAGGTCGGCCGGTAGTCGGCGTTGAAGCCGTGGTCGACGCCGGGGAACACGACGATGTGCGAGCCCGAATCCGACTTCAGCAGCTCGGTCCGCATGGCGCGGAGGGCGTCGCGCTGGATGTAGGCATCGGCGCCGGCATAGAGGCCGAGCACCGGTACGCTCAGCGCGGCGGCAATGTCGACCGGGTCGCGTGGCTTGATGGCGCTCTGCATGCCGTCGACCAGCCCGTAGTACGCCACGCCCGCCTTCACCGACGGGTTGTGATGCGCGTAGAGCCAGACCGTGCGGCCGCCCCAGCAGAATCCGATGATGCCCAGGCGGGTGGCGTCGACCGACGCGAGTCCGCCGGCATGGGCCACGGTGGCGTCGAGATCGCGCATGACCTGGGCGTCCGGCACCCTGGCGACCACCTCGGAGAGGATGGTGTCGATGTCCGCCATCTTCGAGACGTCGCCCTGGCGCACGAACATCGCCGGCGCGATGGCGCAGTAGCCGCGCTTGGCGTAGCGGCGGCAGACGTCGCGGATGTGCTCGTGCACGCCGAAGATCTCCTGGACCACGAGCAGCAGCGGGAAGCCCTCGCCTTCCGCCGGCATGGCCCGATAAGCCGGAATCTCGCCGTCGTCGACCGGAATCATCACCTCGCCCGCCACCAGCCCCTCGGTGTCGGTGGTGATGGTGGTGGCGGCCGCCGGGCCGGCGGCCAGCGCGAACCCGCCGGCGACCGAGGAGGTCAGGAATCCGCGCCGCGAGAGACCATCCTGCCGCGGCCGGGGATTGCCGAAATCGAGCGGGCGCAGCCCGTACTGCATTGCATCCATGATGGACTCCGTTGCGGGCACCGGACCCCGGCGCCGAGGGTTCCGCGCGTGAAGGACGCGGGCGCGACCATCATCATGCCGGCTGCCGGTGGGCGCTGCGTCAACCGCCGTCCGGCGTCGAAGGCGCGGCCGTCGCGCCCTCGCGCAGCAGCGACGCAATCGGTGACGCGTAGTGCTCGGTTCCCCAGCGACCGCGCCCCGAACTCTGCGAGTGGATGGTGACGTAGTGCACCTCCGGATCCTGCATCAGGCCGCGCACCCGGTCGCACAGACGGTCGGTGTCCGATGCATCGGCGATGTGGCGCAGCAAGCCGTCCGGACGCCATGCCACGCCCGCCGGGTCGACCGCGTTGCGCAGATAGCGCCGATAGATCGCGAACTCGGACCAGCGGCGCGGCGGCAGCGACAGGAGGGTGTCCCACCACGACCGCCCCGACTGCCGTTCCAGCGCCGCGAGCATGGCGCGCACGGTGGGCGCGTGCAGCACGAAGGGCGTATCGAAGCTGACGTCCCGACGGCCGGCGGGCGCATCGCCGAACAGCGCGCGCGCCTGTGTGTTCCAGTTCGCCTGCTTGCCGCGCACGCCCTCGGCCGGCGCCCAGCGCTCGAAGCACACGATGCGACCGTCCGGGTCGATGAAATCCGCGATACCCGCGCCCGGCAGGGCGAGCAGATCGGAGTCGAGCACCACCACGGTGTCGATCTCGCTCGCCGCCGCCGCCGCCAGCTTGGCGAGCTGCTGGGTATGCCAGCCGGTGTAGCGCACCCAGCGCGGCCAGCTGCCGGTGCGCGCGGCCAGGCTGCCCAGCATGCGCGTGCGCGCGCGGCCGGCGCGCTCGCCGACCGCACGCGCGTGCCGGCGGCGCCGGTCGACGTCCCCGGGCAGCACATCCGCGGTGGTGTGCCACTGCACCGCCCGGCGACCGGCGTCGGCGAACAGCGCGGCATCCTCGGTCTGCACCACCACCTGATGCGGGCAATCGGCAAGCGCGCTGTGCCGCAGGGACGCCTGCTGCAATCGGAAATGCGGGAGATCGCCCGACCAGGTGACGGTCAGCAGGCGCAGCGGCGGCACGGCGGCGGGCATCCGCCTAGCAGCCCGTTCCGTGCCCGGCGCGCGCCGCGGCATCATCGCGCCGTGGCGCGCAACCGGCCGTCGCCGACGGTCTCATTCGCGGAACGGCTTGAGCAGCTTCCGCCGCACCTTCTTGCCGCCGTTGGCCAGCGCGCGCAGATTGATGTCGTGGCGCGCCTCCGGCGCCAGACGCTTCCATTGCCTGACCTCGTCGCGGGTCCGCCGGCACGCCTTGCAGACGGCGCGCTTGTTGTAGTCGCACACCCCCACGCAGGGGCTGCGGTCGAGCAGCGTTGTCATGCGAATGATTCCTGTTCGTTTCCGCATGAGGCAACGCACCGCGCGGATGGTTCCGCTTCGGCTGCACCCTCACGACTTGTCCCGCGCCCGTGTCAGGGCGCTGGCGATGACCCCCGTGAAACCGGCCACCACGCCCAGGCCGACGATCATCACGAACCCGGTGAAGACGCGCCCCATCGGGGTGACCGGGTAGACATCGCCGTAGCCCACCGTGGTCAGCGTGACGATCGCCCACCACAGGCTCTCGGGGATGGAACCGAAGGCCTCGGGCTGCGCCTCGTGCTCGAACTGGTAGATGCCCGCCGCGGCCACGAACAGCATGATGAGCGCGGTGGTGCCGAACACCACCAGCTCGCTCTTCGATTCCCGGAATGCCTGCGCGAAGCGCGCCACCGCACGGTTGTGCCGCAGCAGCCGGAAGATGCGCAGGAAGCGCAGCGCGCGCACCCACTGCGAATCGTTGAGGAAGTAGTAGGGAAAGATGGCGAGGAAATCGACGATGCCCCAGAAGCTGAAGATGTAGGCACGCCGGTTCCCGGCGGTCGCGACCCGGAGCACGTATTCGATCGTGAACAGCGCCATGGTGACGACCTCGACCGCTGCGAGCGCGGTGTAGGCCAGCGGCGGCATGCCGCGCAGCGATGCCAGCGTCACGCCCGCCAGGGAGATCAGGATGACCACCTGCAGCACCGAGTCGAACCGGCGACCCAGCGGCGTATCGTGTTCGTGCAGTGCCCGCCGCAGCCATGCTGCGACCCCTCGCGTCTCCATTTCCGGACCCGGCCGTTTGGTTCCGCCGGTCACTCTACTGCGAAGACGCGCGCGGCACATGCGAGGACGACGGCCGCCGCCGCACGCGCCGCACGGGCCCGGATCGCTGCTAGGCGGCTATGCGCGCGTCGCCAGGCATGCGTTGCGCGGACGCCACCGCCGCTTCCAGCTTCGCGCGCAAGCGCGACATGTGCCCGGGAGCGGGCGCGCGATGGCTGCCCGGCAGCACGTACTCGTTGGCCAGCCAGTCGAGGAAGGGGCGACGCAGTGGCGCGGCATCGGGCGTGCCCGCGGCGCGGTCGCGCAGCCATGCCTGCAGCTCGCCCGGGCGCCGGGCGTGCGCGGCGACCCCGCGAACCGCGTAGCAGGCATCGCCCAGACAGAGCACCGGCCTATCGAGCAGCAGCCCCTCGATGCCGACGCTGCTGTTGAGCGTCACGACACCCTCGGCGCCGCGGATGAGCGCCTCGCTGGTGTGATGCTCGACGATGTGCAGACGCGGATGCGCGGCGGCGTGACGGCGCAGATCGGCGTAGGGCCGGTCGCAGCTCGGATGCGGCTTGATGACCAGGTGCAGCGGCTCGGGCACCTCGCGCAGCGCACCATCCAGGAGCCAGTAGAGCTGGCGCATGTCGCGGATCCACGGCGAGTACAGCAGCACCTGGCTGTCCAGGGCCACCTGGAAGGGCACGAACACATAGCGCTCGGGCAGCGGCTCGGGCGAGCCGGTGGGCTGCCTGCGCGGCACGCAGGTGGTGGGCAGATCGGCCGGGTTCCGATAGCGCGCGTAGAAGGCCGGGTCGCGGGGCACCGCGTTCTCGGCATTGACCCCGGCGGCGTCCGCGGTGGTGGTATCGGGCAGCAGGCCGGTCTCGAACAGGACGCAGGGAATCCCCTGCCGTGCCGCTGCAGCGCGCACGGCGCGCGCATCCACGCTCTGTCCGCCCCAGACACCGACCACGTCCGGGCGATGATCCCGCATGCGCTGCGACACGGCCGCGTAGTGCCAGCGCGCGAAGCGCAGCAGGATGCGCTCGTGCATCGCCACCTGCTCGGCGCGGAGGTGCGGGCGGGCTCGCTTGCGGGCGATGCTGTAGGCGGCGATCCACGCCGCCTCGGATGCGCCGATGCCGGCCCCCTGCGCCAGGCCGACCGGCGCCAGCGCCACGTCGGCATCGGCGAGCCCCTCGCGCAGCGTGCGGAAGTAGCGCCGCGCCTTGGGGCTGTTGTAGAAGAGTTGAACGCGCATGGCCCGATGATGGCGGCCGGCCATGACATCGCGGCAACGCGCCCGTTACGCGCCGGTGACGCGACGCCCCGGGCTCAGGCGCGCGCCGTGCCCGGCCGATCCTGGCGGCGGGTCCGCCAGCGGCGCAGCATCGCCCGCAGCGGCGAGCGGCGCCCGGCATCGCGTCCCTTGTGCGCATGCCGCACGCGATAGACCGCGGGCACCGCGACCCCCAGCCCCGGCGTGCCCAGCAGCCAGCGGAAGGCGCGATCCTCGTGCGCCTTGCACCACTGCGCCGCCGGTCGCTGGTAGAGCGCGATATCGGCGCAGTAGCCGCGGGCGCGCGCCACGTCGCCGTGCACGATCTGCATGGGGCCGGTGGCACGGGTCAGGCGCCGCGGCGTGCAATCCATGGCGACCGGATCGACCAGCGCCCGGCCGTCGTGGACACCGCCCAGATCATCGGCGTCCAGGACCGGCGTGCCCAGTTCCTCGCGCGGGTGCACCAGCACGGCATCGCATCCCTGCAGCGCGCGGGCGAGGCCGTCGAGACACCCGGGTCCGAAGACCACGTCGCAGTCGGTGAACCACACCCAGTCGGCCGCGGTGGCGCGGCCGGCACGGTTGCGCCCGATGGCGCGCCGGAACAGCTCCGCGGGCGGCAGCGCCATCCAGCGCCAGCGGACGTTGGGCACGGCGATTGCCCGGGTGGCTTCCAGCAGCGCCACCGTTTCCGCGTCCTCCCGCGCGTGGACCACCGTCATGGTCACCCGCACGTCGCGCGGCGGATGCTGCTGCAGCGAGCGCAGCTGGCACGCCAGCAGGCGGCTGTAGCGCCAGCAGTGACTGACGATCTCCACGTGCAGCACGCCGCTGCGCGCGGCGCGTGCCGCGGGCGGCGGGGGCGAGAACCAGCGCGCCGGCATCGCACCGCCTGCCGCCAGCCGGAAGAAGCTGCCCTGCAGCCGGTCGCGGCTGCGCCGGTATGCGCGGGCGGCGGCGGCCGGCAGGGCCGCGGGCAGAGAAGTCATGGGTCGACGCGGGCAGCGGAGGAAGGCATTGCGGGCGGCGACCGCCCGATCGATGCCGGGTTCGGTGCTCGCCCGGGCGCGTTGTACCGGTCCGGGCTTACCGTTTCATGACGAGCGCGCTGCTTCCGGCTCGACCTGCCACTCGGGTTCCTCGAACTCGCCGATGACGGTGATCTCGCAGGTGCGCGCATGCCGGTCGAGGATCTCGCGCACGGTGGCGTCGCGGCGGTCGTCCTTGGCGTCGCGCGCCGCCTTCGAGTCCCAGTGCGCGATGGCGAGCACGGTATCGGGCTCCCCGATCTTGCGGTGCAGATAGGTACCGCGCGCGCCGGGCGTCCGCTGGATGATGCGGCTTGCCTCGACCCAGGCGTCGGCGTATTCCTCGACGGTGGTGCCGGGCTTGACCCGGACTTCGAAGATGAACTTCACGTGGCCTCCTCGGGCGCCCCGCGGCGTCGATGAATGCCGTGCCCGAGCGTCGCGTCAGATGCCCATCCGGGACAGCGTGTCGACGAGCTGACGCAGGAAACCGCCCGCCACCGGATGCCGTGCCGCGAACTCGGCCTCGGCCTCGGTCGCGCGCGAGATGATGGAGTCGCTGTCGGGCGCGTCCTCCTGCTGGGCGAGGAGCGCCTGGATGTCGGCATCGAGCGCGCGCAGGCGTTCGCGCGTCGCATCGTCCATGGCATCGCCCTCGCGCTCGAGCTCGGCGCGCAGCTCGCGAAGCAGGGCCTCGGCGTTTTCTAGACTCATGGCCGCAATCCTAGCGCGCGGCGGCGCCGGCGTGTGCCAGTTCCGCCTCCAGCGTATCCAGATCCGGGACCAGCACCAGCGTGTTGCCGAGCCGGGCGCGGCACAGCACGAGATCGTCCCGGTCGGTCCCGGTCAGCGCGGCGGGCACCAGCGCGTTGGGCTCGACATCGACCAGGTGGGGATGCCCACGGCAGAGCAGCGCGATCACCGGCTGCTCCAGGAGCCGGCCGAAGGTCTGCACGAACACCGCGCGCGCACGCCGCGCACCGCCCGCCGTGCCGCCGTTGAGCACTTCGAAGTCCACCGCGGGAACCGCGACGCCCTCGTGCCGGACGGTGCCGCGCCACCAGGGCGCCGATCCGGACCCGGGCTCGGCATCGAACACGTTGCCGACCTCGATGACCGCGACGTTGGGCAGCAGGATGTGGTCGCCGCCCTCCTGGGCGAGCAGCATGCCGAAGACGCTCCTGGGCAGATCGCCGCTCGCCGTGCTCATGCCCGCACCTCCTCGCGCACGGCGCGGATCTCTTCGAGCAGCTCGGCTTCCTGATACGGCTTGATGAGATAGCGCTGCACGCCGAGCTCGGCGGCGCGCGCACGGTGCTTGTCGCCCGAACGCGACGTGATCATGATGATCGGCGTCGCCGCCAGACCGGTCGTGTTGCGCATGTAGCTGGCCACCTCGAAGCCGTCGGCACGCGGCATCTCGATATCGAGCAGCACGACATCGGGGCGCAGGGTCGCGAGCTGGCCCATGGCATCGACGCCGTCGCGCGCCAGCACGACCTCGAAGCCGTTGCGCTCGAGCAGGCGCTCGGCCACGCGCCGCATGGTGATGGAATCGTCCACCACCATGACCTGCGGGCGCGCACCGCGCGTCTCGCTGGTCACCGGCGGGGCCTCGCGGATGCGCTGGCGACGCACGCGGTCCTGCACCAGCGCGATCAGGTCGAGCAGCAGCACGATGCGCCCGTCCGGGAGGATGGTGGCCCCGCTCATGCCCGGCACGGCGGCCAGCACGGGGCCGATGGTCTTGGACACGACCTCGCGGTTGCCGATGACGTGGTCGACCACCAGCGCCAGGTTGCGCGACCCCTCGTCGACGCCTTCGGGCAGGCGCAGGAGCACGGCCGGCAGCGCGCGCGCGTCGGATGCGGCGGCGCGCGGCAGGCCGATGTAGTCGGCCGCGAAGGCGACGCGGTACTCGGTGTCGCCGTACTGCATGCGCCCTTCGCTGCCGTCGGCCGGCGCGGCCTGCGCGCGCGGCACCCGGCCGATGCCCTCGATGCCGGTGATGGGCACCGCGAAGGTCTCGCCGCCGGCCTCGAACATCAGCGCCTGTGCCAGGCCCAGCGAGATCGGCAGGCGGATGACGAAGCGGGTGCCGGCCCCGGGCTGCGAATCGATCTCCAGCGAACCGCCGAGCTGCCGGACCTCGGCCGCGAGCACGTCCATGCCGACGCCGCGACCGGCGGTCTGGGTCAGCTCGCGCGCGGTGGAGAAGCCCGGTTCGAGGATGAACAGCGCCAGCTGGGCCTGCGAGAGCTCGGCGTTCGCGGTCATCAGGCCGCGCTCGATCGCGGTGCGGCGTATGGCATCGAGATCGAGGCCGCCGCCGTCGTCGGAGACGGTGAGTCGCAGCTGCTGTCCCTCGCGGGCCAGATGGACGTCGATGGTGCCGAGCTCGGGCTTGCCACGCCCGTCGCGCGTGGCGGCGTCCTCGATGCCGTGGACCACGGCGTTGCGCAGCGCGTGCTCGAGCGGCGCGGTCATGCGCTCCAGCACGTTGCGATCGACCTCGATGTCCTCGCCCTCGAAGCGGGCGCGTACCTGCTTGCCCGATTCCTGGGCGGTCTGACGCACCACGCGCTGCAGACGCTGCGTCTGGCGCGCGAAGGGCACCATCAGCGTGCCCATCAGGCCCTGCTGCAGATCGCTGGTGATGCGCTGCTGCTGCAGCAGCAGGGCCTCGGTCTCGCCGCTGCCGGCGCGCATGGCGTCCTGCAGCACGTTGATGTCGCCGACGGTCTCGGCCAGTGCGCGCGACAGCTCCTGCATGCGCGAGTAGCGGTCCATCTCCAGCGGATCGAAATCCTGGCCGTAGCGGTCGGGCTCGGCCTCGCCGCCGACCAGTCCGCGCGCCTCGATCTGGGCCTCGGTCTCGGCGTTGAGCTGGCGGAGCTGGTCGCGCAGGCGGTTGACCGTCTCGCCGAGCTCGTCGAGCTGATTCCCGACGCCGGCGTTCTGCTCGTCGAGACGGGCGCGCAGCACCGAGATCTCGCCGCCCTGATTGAGCAGCCCCTCCAGCTGCGGAACCGGGACGCGGGCGAACTCGCGGCGCAGGCCGAGCAGCCCCTCGTCCTCCTCCGGCGGGCGCCAGAGCACGCGCGGATCCCACTGCGTCTCGGGCGCCGGTGCGGTGGCGGGCACCGGCGGCTCGTCGACGGGCTGCGCCGCGGACGCGGCGGCTTCGGCGCCGCCGGTCAGCTCGTCGATGTAGGTGCTGTCGTAGTAGGCACTGTCGTCGTCGGCCGCCGGTGGCGCGGCATTGCCCGGCCGCGTTCCGGCGTGCAGATGCTGGAGCTGCTCGAGGCGCGTCTGCAGCTGCATGAAGGTGCTGCTGTCGGCATCGAGATGGCCGGCGACGAGGTCGTCGGCCATCGATTCCATCTCGTGGGCCACGGCGGCCATGCTGGTGGCATCGACCATGCGCGCGCTGCCCTTGAGGGTGTGCAGCGCACGGCGGAAGTCGGTGACCGCGCCGGCATCGGCGGCCGGCACCCCGGCCTCGGCATCCCGCGACCAGCGCTCCAGCGCGCCCTCGATGGTCTCGAGGAGGTCGCGCGCTTCCTCGTGGAAACCGGACAGCAGCTCGGCGTCCGCGCCGTCGGGCTCGGCAGCCGCCGGCGCGCCGGCGCCCGCGGGGACCCACGGCGGCAGACGGTCGTCGTCCGGCTCGCGCCAGTCGGCGCCGGCGTCGACCAGCCGGCCGGCGTCGGCTTCGTCGCCGGGCGCGGCGAAATCGTCGCTGTCGTCGATGAGCGGGTCGGTCGGCTCCATCGGCGGGTGGTGGCTCACCGTGTCGCCGATCTGCTCCAGGCTGCCTTCCGGCTCGGCGGGCGGTACGGCGCCAGCCGCTCCGCCATCGTCCAGCGTGAAGACGCGCGCGGCGGCGTCGTCGGCAGGGGCGTCGGTCCACGCCGGCAGACGCTCGTCGTCGGGGTTCCGCCAGTCGCGCGCGGTGTCGGGGAACGGCGCCGCGCCCGCCGGCAGCTCGTCGTCGCCGGTGTCCTCGGCCGGCCACTCGCCGGCATCGTCCATGGGAGGATGCGCGCGCACGGCATCGCCGATGCCCTCGAGGCTGCCCTCGGGCTCGGTGGCGGTCGCGGCATCGGCCCCGGACAGCGGGTCGGCCGGCGGCGCCTCGGGCGCATCCGCGGCATCGTCGTCCAGCTCCTCGAGCAGCGTCCGCACGTCCGGCTCGCGCCCGGCGCGGAGCTGCTCGACGGCGCGGTAGAGCCCGTCGGCAGCATTGTGCAGACGCGACAGCGCGGCGGTGTCGGCCGCCACGGCGCCGTCCTCGATCGCCGAGACCAGCGTCTCGCAGCGATGGGCGACCTCGCCCATGTCGTCGTAGCCGGCCATGCGCGCGCTGCCCTTGAAGGTGTGCAGCGAGCGCGCGAGCTCGCGCAGCGGCTCCTCGGCGCCGGGCTGGCGTTCCAGGCGATCGAGGTCGCTGTCGATGGCCTCGAGCAGCTCCTGTGCCTCGCCGATGAAGAGCTCGCGCAGCTCCGCGGCATCGTCGTCCTCGGTCGCCGCGCTCGCCGCCGGTGCGATGGGCGCTGCCGGCGGTTCCGGCTCGGGGGCCGGCGCTTCCGGCGCATCGGGCCCGGACATCGGCGGCGCGGACGGGGCCTCGCCCTCCGCGGGCGCGGGCTCGGAACGGTGATCGGGCAGGAAGGCAGCCGCCGCATCCGCGGCCGGAGCGGGCGCATCGCCGTGCCAGTCGAGCGCTTCCACGCGCGCGACGAGATCGTCGTCGACGGACGGCGCGCCATGCTCGCGGTAGGCGTCGAGCCGCTGGAACAGGGCCTCGACGAAGCGCTCCAGCGATGCCAGCGCGCTGTCGGAGGGCGGCGTGTCGTCGGCGATGGCGGTCTCGAGGCACGTCACCAGCGCGCGCGCCGGCGCCGCAAGCGGCTCGCAGCCGGCATTGGCCGCGGTACCGCCGAGGTTGCGGAAGTGATCACGGATGACCGGCGCGTAGTGGCGCCCCGCCGGATCGGCGCGCCAGGCGCGGACCTGCTCGTCGATCGCCTGCAGCCATTCCAGCGCCTCGATGCAGAAGGCCTCGCCGATGGCGTGCGCCTCGGCGTCCTCGCGTTCGGATGCGGGCAGCCGTTCGTGCCGCTCGCGCAGCCCCGCCATCCAGACGTCGAAACGCGCCGGATCGGGTTCGGGCTCGCGCGCGGCGACGCGCTCGCGCAGCGCCTCGACGATCTCGGCGATGAGGGCGTGGTCATCGGCCTCCAGACGCCGGTCGCCGCGCCGCAGCGTGTTGAGATAGTGCTCGATGCCGCCGGCGAGCGCGCTGAAGCGCTCGGCACCGACCGCGGCCGCCGAGCCGCGCAGCGTATGGAAGGCGCGGATGACGTCCGGGTCCGCGCTCTGGCCGCCCCCGGGCTGTCGCTCCAGCCAGCGGCCGGCCATGCCGACCTGGGCGACGGCATCCTCCAGGAAGGTCTGCAGCAGATCCTCGCGCTCGGCACCGGTGGTGCCGCCGTGCAAGAGACGGTCGGCGCTCTCGGACAGCGCCGCGAGCCGCTCGCGGTCGAGGCTGCGTCCGGGGTCGGCGAAGGCGGCCACCATTTCGGGCACGAAGGCCACCGCCTCGCCTATGAAGCCGACGATGGCGGGCGTGACCGCCAGTCCGCCGTCGCGGCAGGCATTGAGCAGCTGTTCGCAGGCCCACGCGAACTCGCCCAGATCGGTGGCCCCGACCATGCGGCCGCTGCCCTTGAGCGTGTGGAAGCCGCGGCGGACCTCGAGCATGGCCTCGGTGTCTTCCGGGTCGCGCTGCCAGCGCGCGTAGGCGCTCTCGATGGTGGCGCGCACCTCCTCGGCTTCCTCGAGGAAGACCTCGCGGATGTCGGGGTCCACCGGCTCGGCGGCGGTCGCCTCGTCCGCGACCGTGTCCGGAGCGGGCGCAGCGTCGGTGCCGTCCGACTCGGCGCCGGCATCGCCGGCCGAACCGAAGCCGTCGAGCAGCGTGCCCAGCGCGTCGGCGAGATGCGCGCTGGGTGCGCGCCGCTCGAGCAGGCTCTCCAGATAGAAGTCGATCACCGCGATGGCATCGGCGAAGCGCTCCGCCGCGCGGGTGCTGTCGCAGAGCGCGGCAAGCCCCTGCTCGCGTGCCAGTGCGGCAAGTCCCGACACCAGCTCGGCGAAGCGCGTCTCGCTGATCACGGCGAGGGCGGCGGCGACCTCCTGGAGCTGCTGCTCGGCATCCGCCAGCGCCTCGGCATTGCCGTTGCGCATCCAGGCATCGACAGCGGTCTTGACGCGCGAGATGTTGACCTGCGACTCGCGTACCAGCGCCTGCTGGCCACCCTGCAGATCGGCGGCGTTGGGAATCTCCTCGCCCAGCGGCACGCCGTCGACCTCGGCGGAGACCGCGTTGATGTTGCGATAGAGCGCCTCGTCGAGGCTGACCTCGATGCGCAGCAGCGCGCTGGCGATGTCGATCCAGCCTTCGTGCCCGGCGTCGGCCTCCTCGGACAGCAGCGTCGAGAGCAGCGATATCTGGTTGCGCGCCACGCGTGCCAGCGCCGGCAGCCCCAGCATCGACAGCGTGTGCGCCATCTGGTCGAGCAGCGCGCGCGCCTCCTCCATGTCGCCGGCGCCGGCGCGTACGCGCAGGTCGATGTGATCCTTGACCTTGCCCAGATCGGCGCGGAGCTCCTGCGACAGCTGCGCGATGAGCGCGCTGTTGGTGCCGCGCAGGCGGTTCCGCATGCGGCCGAGGACGGCGTCATCCGGCAGGTGCTTGTCGAGCTCGAGCCGTTCGCGGAGCCGCTGCGTGCGCGGACCGACCTTGTCGGCGCGACCCAGATGCAGCAGCAGCGCTCCCGCCAGCTGCCGCGCCTCGGGGAAGGCATCACCGGCCGCCAGCGCGCGCACCGCATGCGCCGAGCGCCCGAGCAGGCGCTTGAGATCGAGCGAACCGTCGAGACCGCCGGTGAGCACGGTCTCGGCCGTGGCCGCCATGCAGCGCCAGAGCATGTGCTGGTCGGCGTCGTCGGTACCGCGGGCGAAGGCCTCGCTGAGCTTGCCGACCCGCGCCACGCCCTCGCGCGCCTCGTCGCGCAGCCAGGTGGCCAGCGCCTGCTGGTAGACGGTCTCGTACTTGCGCGCGAGCGGCCGCGCCGGCGGCGCGCCCTGCTCCGGCCCGCCGAATGCCATCTGCGGGCCGAGCATCGCGACCTGGCGCGCGAAGATCTCGGACTCGCTGAGCAGCGGCTGGCCGCGCACGACGTGCAGTTCGTTGAGCGCGGGATGCAGGACCAGGGCATGGTCGGGCAGCCCGCTGACCACGGCATCGGCGTAGTCGTCGAGCTGCATGAGCGCGCCCATGACGGCCGCCCCCAGCGCCGGCACGTCCTCGACCGACTCGTGGCTCAGCGCGTCGACGGCATCGGCGATCTCGGCCGCGGCGATGGCGACGCCGGCGCACTGCACGATCTGCGCCGAGCTGCCCACTTCCTGCAGGGCGCTGACCGCCTCGCGCAGCGAGGCGGCGCTGGCGCGCTCCTCGACGTACTGCTCGACGAGGTCGCGCGCGCGCTGCAGGTTGTGCGCGAACTCGGGCCGGAGCCAGTGCATCCCGGCCACCAGATTCGGGCGCGCGTACACCATGATCAGGCCGCCACGTGCGTGAGCTGCGCCGAAGCGGCGAGCCGGTGAAGGCTGAGCACGCGCCACGAGCTGCCCTCGCGCACGAAGGCGCCGAGCAGCCAGTCGCGCAGGGGTGCCGGGGCGCTGTCGGCGAGCGCATGCTTCTGGTCGCCGGGCACGAACTGGCGGTGGCCGTAGACGCCGTCGACCAGGAAGCCGAGCGGCGCCTGCGCGTGATGGAAGACCACCACGCGCGAGTCGCGGTCGGTCTCGCCGCGCGGATAGCCGGCGAGCGTGCGCAGATCGCAGACCGGCAGCAGGTCGCCGCGCACGTTGGCCACGCCGAGCAGCCACTCGGCCGCACCCGGCACGCGCGTGACCGGCATCGGCGTGAGCACTTCGCGCACGTCGTCGCCCGGCACCACGAAGCCGTCCTCGCCGAGCCGGAAGGCGAGCCCGGTCCAGAACTGCCCCTCGGCGGCCTCGAAGCGGGCGGCGCGCAGCGTGCGGTCGAGCTCGGCGAGCAGTGCGTAGGGCTGGTCGCGGAGCGAACGCAGCGTTTCGGTCACGGCGCGGCCTCGTCCGCGAGATGCGCCTGCACCGCCGCCATCAACTCGTCCTTGGTGAACGGCTTGGTCAGGTAGTGGTCGGACCCGACGATGCGCCCGCGCGCGCGGTCGAAGAGACCATCCTTGGACGACAGCATGATCACGGGCGTCGACGCGAAGCGCGGATTGCCCTTGATGAGGGCGCAGGACTGGTAGCCGTCGAGCCGCGGCATCATGATGTCGATGAAGATCAGATCGGGCGCGTGATCGGCGATCTTGGCGAGCGCCTCGAACCCGTCCTTGGCGGTGATCACCGTGTAGCCAGCCCGCGACAGCAGCGTTTCCGCCGTGCGCCGGATCGTCTGGCTGTCGTCGATCACCATGATCTTTCCGGTCACCGGCCATTCCCCCCCGAGATTCGTGTTGACGGCTGTTCGATGCGGCCCCGGTTGTAGCACAAACGACCGCGGGCGCATACCGCGCTGCGCTACCATGCGTGCCCGTTTGCCGCCGAACGCCCTCATGACGCAGGCCGTCCCGAATATCGCCGTCGCCTCCGGGCCGGTGCTCGCCCTGGAGTCCCGCTTCCTGGACGCCCAGCAGTCCATCGAGGCCTGGTTGCGGCGCGAATGGGCGCAGACCACGGCGCCGTTCTACTGCTCGGTGGATCTGCGCAACGCCGGCTTCAAGCTGGCGCCGGTGGACACCAACCTGTTCCCGGCCGGCTTCAACAACCTCAACCCCAATTTCGACAGCCTCTGCCTGCAGGCGCTGCAGACCGCGGTCGAACGCACCTGCCCCACCGCCGCCAAGCTGGTGCTGGTGCCCGAGAACCACACCCGCAACCGCTATTACATGGAGTCGGTGGCGCGCCTGAAGGGACTCCTCGAGCGCGCCGGCTTCGAGATCCGGGTGGGCTCGATCTCGCCCGAGATCGCCGAGCCGATGACACTGGAGCTGGACTCCGGCGCCAGCCTCACCCTGGAACCGCTGGAGCGCAGCGGCGACCGCCTGCACATCGGCCGCTTCTCGCCCTGCGCGGTGGTGCTCAACAACGACCTCTCCGGCGGCGTGCCCGACATCCTGCGCAACGTCGTGCAGCCGCTGCTGCCGCCCGCCGAGGTGAGCTGGGCGCAGCGGCTCAAGTCGCAGCACTTCGCGCACTACCGCGAGGTCACGCGCGAGTTCGCCGAGCACATCGGCATCGACCCGTGGCTGATCACGCCCGGCTTCCGCAACTGCGGCAACGTCAACTTCCTCAAGCGCGAGGGCGAGGACTGCCTCGCGGCCAACGTCGAGGGGCTGCTGGAGGAGATCCGCGCGAAGTACGCCGAGTACGGCATCACCAACGATCCCTTCGTGGTGGTGAAGGCCGACGCCGGGACCTACGGCATGGGCGTGATGACCGCCAAGCACCCCGACGAGCTGCGCCAGCTCAACCGCAACATGCGCAAGAAGATGGCATCCGCCAAGGGCGGCGGCGAGGTCACCGGCGCCATCATCCAGGAAGGCGTCTACACCTTCGAGACCATCGGCGAGCCCGCCGCGGTGGCCGAGCCGGTGGTCTACATGATCGACCACCACGTGGTCGGCGGCTTCTACCGCGTCCACGAGGGCCGCGGCAACGACGAGAACCTCAACGCGCCGGGCGCGCGCTTCCATCAGCTGGCCTTCGCCGACCCCGGCGTGGCGCCGGACAGCACCTGTCCGCCCGACGACACGCCCAACCGCTTCTACGCCTACGGCGTGGTGGCGCGGCTCGCCATGCTCGCGGCCGCGCGCGAGATCCGGAGCACCGCCCACGAGGCCGCCGCATGAGCACACCGCCGGCGGCACGCCGCCTGCTGGTGGTCATGGACCCGATCGCGGGCATCAAGCCGAAGAAGGACACCACGCTGGCGCTCATGCTGGCCGCGCAGGAAGCCGGCTGGACGCTCCACTGCGCCGACACCGGTGCGCTGCGCGTGCACGGCGCCGAGCCGCGCATCGATGCGGCGCCGGTCACCGTGCGCGACGACGAGCGCGACTGGTTCACGCTGGCGCCGACCGAGGACTTGGCGCTGGCGGACTTCCCGCTCATCCTGATGCGCAAGGACCCGCCCTTCGACCAGGAGTACATCTACGCCACCTACTGGCTGGAGCGCGCCCAGGCGGCGGGCAGCCGCGTCGTCAACGCACCGCGCTCGCTGCGCGACTGCAACGAGAAGGGTTTCATCACCTGGTTCCCCAATCTCATCGCACCCACGCTGATCGCGCGCGACCCGGAGGCCCTGCGCGCCTTCCACGCCGAGCACGGCGAGATCGTGCTCAAGCCGCTGGACGGCATGGGCGGACACGGCGTCTTCGTCATCGGCGCCGACGGCCGCAACCTCAACGCGGTGATCGACGCGCTCGGCGACGGCGGGCGCCGCACGATCATGGCGCAGCGCTACCTGCCCGCCATCGCCAGCGGCGACAAGCGCATCCTGATGATCGACGGTGAGCCGATCGACCACGTGCTTGCGCGCATCCCCGCCGAGGGCGAGACGCGCGGCAACCTCGCCGCCGGCGGCCGCGGCGTGGTGCAACCGCTGTCGGCCACCGATCGCCGCATCGCGGAGGCCGTCGGCCCCGAGTTGCGCGCGCGCGGCATCGTCTTCGCGGGGCTCGACGTCATCGGCGAGGCGCTCACCGAGATCAACATCACCAGCCCCACCTGCCTGCGCGAGATCCAGCGCGAGACCGGGCAGGACATCGCCGCGCGCGCCATCGCGGCAATGACCGACGGGCTGTAGCGTGCTGATCCGTCGGCTGATCTTCGGCGGGATCGCGCTCGCCGCGCTGATCTTCCTGCTGTTCCGCCCGCCGGTGCCCGGCGGCGAGGAGCAGCGGCTGGTGGAGCAGCAGTTCCCGGCCATGGGCACCTGGTTCACGGTCTCGGTATGGCTCGACGAGCCCGGACAGCGCGAGGCCGCGCGCGGCGCCATCGGCGCGGCCGAGCAGCACCTGCACGCCTACGCCCGGCAATGGGACCCGAACGGCGACGGTGCGCTGGGCGGGCTCAACCAGCGTCTCGCCGCCGGCGAGTCGATCACCGTGCCGGCCGACATGCAGCCGCTGTTCCGCGCTGCCGAGCAGTGGCGCCGCGACAGCGACGGCGCCTTCGACGCGCGCATCGGCACGCTGATCACGCTGTGGGGCTTCGACGACGCCGAGGATTTCCGCACCCGGCCGCCGGCCGAAGCCGAGCGCGCGGCACGGGTCGAGGCGATCGGTGCGGCTCCCGTCTACGACGGCATCGCCTACGGCCCCGCCCCGGCGGTGCGCTGGAACTTCGGCGCCATCGCCAAGGGCGAAGCGGTCGAACAGGCCAGCGCCATCCTGGTCGAGGCCGGCTTCGATCATCACATCGTGAATGCCGGCGGCGATCTGGTGGTGCGCGGTGAGCGCGGCGACCGCAAGTGGCGCGTCGCGGTGCGCCATCCGCGACCGGGCATGGCGCAGTCACTGCTCGCGGCCCTGGACGTCGGCGACGAAGCGGTATTCACCAGCGGCGACTACGAGCGCCATTTCGAGCACGACGGGACCCGCTACCACCACATCATCTCGCCCGCCACCGGGGCGCCGGCGCGCGGCCTGCAGTCGGTCACCGTGGTGGCGCCGGAAGGCGTCGCGGCCGACGCCGCCAGCACGGCGCTCTTCGTCGCCGGCGCGGACTGGCGGGCCATGGCGGACCGGCTCGGCATCGCGGTGGCGATGGTGGTGTACGACGACGGCAGCCTGGCGATGACGCCGGCCGCCGCCGACCGCTTCCGCCTGATCGCCGACGTCGCCCGCCGGGACGCCGAATGACGCGTGCCGACGCGGTGGTCATCGTGCTGCTGGCAGCGCTGGTGGGCTACGTCGGCATGCAGCAATGGCTGACCCGCGAGCCGGCCAGCGCGGTGGCGGTCTACCGCGGCGGCGAGCGCATCGCGACGCATCCGCTGGCGCAGCATCGCGAGATCGCGGTGGAGGGCCGCATCGGCACCGCCCGCATCGAGATCCGCGACGGCCGCGCCCGCTTCACGCACAGCCCGTGCCGGCGCAAGGTCTGCATCCACATGGGCTGGCAGCAGCGCAGCGGCGCGGTCGCCGCCTGCGTGCCCAACGGGCTGTCGCTGCAGATGCTGGGCGGCAGCCGCGAGTTCGATGGCATCGCCGGCTGACGCGGCCGACGTCCTCGACCGGCGCATCGCCGGACTGGCCGCGGTGGCCATCGCCATCCACGTGCTGGAGGCCGGCTTCCCCAGTCCGGTGCCGGGCATCAAGCCCGGGCTGGCCAACGTCGTCACCCTGATCGCGCTGTGGCGCCACGGGCTGGCGTGCGCGGCGTGGGTGGCGGGCCTGCGCGTGCTGGTCGGCTCCCTGCTGGTGGGCAGCTTCCTCACCCCGACCTTCTGGCTGTCGGCCACCGGCGCCCTGTGCGCGCTGGTCGCGCTGGCGCTGGGATGGACACTGGGACGGGCCGTCCCGCCCCTGCGGCTGTCACCACTGGGCCTGTCGGTATGCGCCGCGGTGGCCCACATGAGCGGCCAGTTCGTGGCGGCATGGAAACTCTTCCTGCCGCACGACGGTCTTCTGGTACTGCTGCCGGTGCTGCTGGCGGCGGCGCTGGGATTCGGGCTGGTATCGGGCCTGGTGGCGCTGCGCGTGCTGACCGCCATGGAGCGGCTTGAGCGCGAGGGCGACGCCGCCTGATACTGCACACGGCGCCCGGAGCATCACCAACACGGAGGCGATCATGGAAGCAGCGGACAAGGCGGGTGACGGCCAGGGCTATCTGCGCAACCAGTTCCTGGTGGCCATGCCCAGCCTCTCCGACGAGCAGTTCGGCCAGACCGTGACGCTGCTCTGCGAGCACAACGACGAGGGCGCGCTCGGGCTGGTGGTCAACCGGCCCACCGATCTCAAGCTCGCCGACATGCTCTCCCACCTCGGACTGGACACCAGCCACTTCAGCGAGGCGGGTCCCCCGGTGTTCTGGGGCGGCCCGGTGCAGCCGGAGCGCGGCTTCGTCGTGCACACCGAGGCCGGCAACTGGGATGCCACGCTGACCATCAGCGATACCCTGCATCTGACCACGTCGCGCGACATCCTCGATGCCCTCGCCGCCGGAAGCGGACCGAGCCACTACATCGTGCTGCTCGGCTACGCCGGCTGGGACGCCGGCCAGCTGGAGAGCGAGATCCTGCACAACGCCTGGCTCAACACGCCGGTCGATCAGCAGATCCTCTTCGACACCCCGAGCTCGGACCGCTGGCAGGCCGCGACGCGACTGCTGGGCGTCGACTTCACGCAGCTGACCTCGGCCGCAGGGCACGCCTGACGCCGGATACCGCTCGGCAGGATCAGGGACGGTGGATAGCCGCGGACGCCGACGGGAGCGGACCGACGGAAGCGAGGAGAACGACGGCCGGCAACCACCACCACCGACGGCGGGGGACAGTATACTTATTTCCTGTAAAGAGGTTTCACTGGCGAAGTCTTACCGCAGGAAATAAGTATACTGTCACCTTTATTCGTCTCCTTTATTCGCGCCCCCTTGTGCGCGCGCCATTCCCCCGCACCAAACCGCTAACAGAACCGGACATCCGATGGCCACATATCTCGGCTTCGACTTCGGCACCGGGCGCGTGGGCGTCGCGGTCGGCGACGCCGTCACCGGCACCGCGCGCGCGCTGACCACGGTGGCGCCGCGCGACTGGGCGGCCATCGACGGCCTGATCGCGGAGTGGGCGCCGGCGGCGCTGGTGGTCGGGCTGCCGCTGGCCGAGGACGGCGGGGAGCAGCCGCTCACCGCGCGCACGCGCCGCTTCGCACGCGCGCTCGCACAGCGCAGCCGCCTGCCCGTATACACTTGCGACGAACGCTATTCCTCGCTGGCTGCCGACAGCGCGCTGCGGGCGCGCGACGGGCGCACGCCCGCGGGCAACGACGCCGAGGCCGCACGCATCATCCTCGAACAATGGCTGAGCCAGGCAGACACGACCGCGACGCCGCCGCAACCGCCGAGCTGATCGCCCGCATGGCGGGCGCGCTGACCCTCCTGCTGCCGCCGGCCGCGACGCCGTGCGCGCTGGTGGGCATCGAGCGCGGCGGCGTGGCGGTGGCCCGAGCGCTGGCGCCGCTGCTGCCGGCGCACCTGGAGAGCGGCTCGGTGGATGTCAGCTTCCACCGCGACGATTACGCGCGCCGCGGCCTGCGCACGGCGCGTCCGTCGAAGCTGCCGCTTTCGCTGGAGGACACCTGCGTGGTGCTGGTCGACGATGTGCTGCAGACCGGCCGCACCGCGCGCGCCGCGATGGAGGTGCTGTTCGAGCGCGGGCGCCCCGCCTCGGTGCTGCTGGTGGCGCTCGCCACGCGCCCCGGCCGACAGCTCCCCATCCGCCCGGACGTCATCGGCGAGGTCCTCGACGTCGCCGCCGACACCCACGTCGCGGTGCTCGACGATCCGCTGCGCATCCGCGTCGAGGAGCGCGCGGCATGACGCCGGCAGCGCTGCAGCTCGACGACCGCGGCCGCCTGCGGCATCTCCTCACCACCGAGGGGCTGCCCGCGGCGCTGCTCACCGAGATCCTCGACACCGCCGCGCAGTTCGTGCCGGTGGCCGGCGCACCGGTCAAGAAGGTGCCGCTGCTGCGCGGCCGCACCGTCCTCAATCTCTTCTTCGAGGCATCGACGCGCACGCGCACGACCTTCGAGCTGGCCGCCAAGCGGCTGTCGGCCGATGTGCTCAACATCGACGCGCAGACCTCGTCGACCTCCAAGGGCGAGACGCTGTTCGACATGCAGCGCACGCTGGAGGCGATGCAGGTCGACATGTTCGTCATCCGCCACGGATCCAGCGGCGCGGCGCACTTCTTCGCGCGCCACGCCGCGCCCGGGGTGTCGATCCTCAACGCCGGCGACGGACGCCACGCCCATCCCACCCAGGCGCTGCTCGACATGTACACGCTGCGCCTGCACCGTCCCGACTTCAGCGGCCTGCGCGTCGCCATCGTCGGCGACCTGCTGCACTCGCGCGTGGCGCGCTCGGACATCCACGCACTGCGCACCCTGGGCTGCCGCGACATCCGCGTGATCGCCCCGCGCACCCTCATGCCGGCGGGCATCGAGGAGCTGGGCGTGACGCCCTTCACCGACATGGATCGCGGCCTCGACGGCGTCGACGTGGTCATGCTGCTGCGCCTGCAGCGCGAGCGCATGCGCGGCACCCTGCTCGCCTCGCCCGGCGAGTTCCATCGCGCCTACGGGCTGACCGAGGAACGCCTGCGGGCACTGGGACCGGATGCCCTGATCATGCACCCCGGACCCATCAACCGCGGCGTCGAGCTCTCCGGCGACATCGCCTACGCCCCGCAGTCGCTGATCCTGCAGCAGGTCGAGCACGGCATCGCCATCCGCATGGCCGTGATGGCGATGATCATCGGTCGCGGAGAAACCGAATGAGCCGAGCCATCCGCATCCGCGACGCACGCGCGGCCGACGGCGCCGGCGAATACCAGCGCCTCAGCCTCGGCATCCGCGACGGCCGCATCGTCCACGCCGCGCCCGAACCGCCCGCGGGCGAGTGGGATCACGACATCGACGCCGGCGGCCTGTTGCTGCTGCCCGGCTGGATCGAGCTGGCGGCCCGCCTGCGCGAGCCCGGTGCCACGCGCAAGGCCGATATCGCCTCCGAGCTCGCGGCAGCCGCGGCCGGCGGCATCACCACGCTGTGCGTGCCGCCGGACACCGACCCGGTGATCGACCGGCCGTCGGTGGTCGACTGGATCCGCACGCGCGTGGCGAGCTCGGGCTCGCCGGTGGCGGTGCATCTGCTGGGCGCGGCGACCGCCGGCCTCGCCGGCGCCGAGCTCGCCGAGATGCGCGCGCTGGCCGCCGCCGGGGTCAGCGGCATCGGCCAGATCGGCGCGCCGCTGCGCGATGCCGCCGTGATGCGCCGCGTGCTCGAATACGCCGCCTCCTTCGGCCTGCGCCTGCACGTGCAGCCGGTGGACGCCGCCCTGGCCGCCGACGGCTGCGCCCACGAGGGCGCCGTCGCCACCCGCATGGGGCTGCCGCCGGTACCGGTGGCGGCCGAGACCTGCGCCATCGGCCAGTGGCTGGCACTGATCGAGGACACCGGCGCGGCCGTGCACTTCGGACGCCTGTCCAGCGCGCGCGGCGCCCGCATGATCGCCGACGCGCGCCGCGAGGGCCTGCCGGTGAGCGCGGACGTGGCGCTGCACCAGCTGCTGCTCACCGATGAAGCGCTGAACGGATTCGACACCCGCGCCCGCCTCGATCCGCCGCTGCGGGCGCCGTCGGATCGCGACGCGCTGCGCGCCGCGCTGGCGGACGGCAGCCTGCCGGCGCTGTGCTGCGACCACCAGCCCCACGAGGCCGATGCCAAGAACGAGGCCTTCGATCTCGCCGCGCCCGGCGCATCGGGCCTCGACATCGCCTGGGGGGTGGCGCTGCAGCTGGTCGCCGACGGCGTCTGCGACCTGCCGGCGCTGGTACGCGCCTGCCACGACGCGCCGCTGGCCTGCCTCGGCCTGGCCGCGCAGGGTCTCGCCGAGGGCGCACGCGCGGACTGCGTGCTGATCGACCCCGAGGCACGCCCGCCGGTGGATCCGCAGTCCTTCCGCAGCCGCGGCCGCAATACTCCGCTCGGCGGCCGGGCCACCGGGGGCAGCGTGGTGCTGAGCGTGGCAGGCGGCGTTCTCGCCCACGAGGCGCTGGACGGTCATCGCATGCGCCGTTAGTCTCGGCGTCTTGATAGGGGAGAAGGGGGACTGATCCATGGCTCGCATCCTGGTGGTGGACGATTCGCCCACCGATCTCGCGGCGCTGCGGAAGATGCTCGAGAGTGACGGCCACGAAGTCACCGAGTGCACCGAGGGCAAGGACGCCATCGAGCGCGTCAAGAGCGAGCATCCGGACTGCGTGCTGATGGATGTGGTGATGCCCGGCATGAACGGCTTCCAGGCGACGCGCGCGCTGTCGCGCGACAGCGCCACCTCGGCCATCCCGGTCATCGTCATCAGCAGCAAGAGCCAGGACACCGACCGCCTCTGGGCCATGCGGCAGGGCGCCAAGGAATACATCGTCAAGCCGATCAAGCAAGCGGACCTGCTCGCCAAGATCCGCAGCGTCCTCGCCGGCTAGGAGGCGATCATGGCCGCCACCGAACAAGCCCTCGCGCGGGTGATGCCGCGCCTCCAGATCGGGCTGCTCGTCCTCGCCGCCGTGCTGATCGCGGGCGCGGTGTTCAACTTCCTGTACGTGCAGCAGCAGCAGGACCGCAACGCGGCCCTGGAAACGCTGGCCTTCGACGTGCGCACCTTCTACGAGACCATCACGCAGAGCGCGCGCGAATCGTCGCAGGGCCTCGAGCCCGACCGCTCGGCGATGTTCGCGATGCAGGATAACTACGAGGACCTGCGCGCGACCCTGCTGGAAGGCGCGCCGGCGCGCGACATCCCGGCGCTGCCGGAGAACTACGATCCCGCCATCGCCGATCTGCACCGCGCCTGGGAGCGCGTCGTTCCGGTCATCGAGGCGATCATCGCCGGCCTGCCGACCGCGCAGCGCACCAAGGTCAACGCCGCCACCATCGACGCCACCATCGCCGATCTGCGTGCGCCGGCCGACGCGCTCGTCGACGGCACCCGCGGCAACACGCTGGCGGATACCGCGCTGCTGCGGGCGCGGCTGGAGCAGCTGCGCACCATCGCCAACCGCATGATCCAGATCAACGCCCGCGCCACCGAGGAGGCCGAGATCCTGGCCGACACCGTCGCGCGCACCGAGGCGATCCTGGGCGACCTGCAGAACCGGCTGCCCGGCGACCTGCGCGACGAGCTCGCCGTCATCGCCGAGGCCATGGAGCCACTGCGCGCCAACGCCGAGGCGCTGATCGAGGCGGCACCGCAGCTCGACGGCTTCAACGACGCCAACATCGACTTCTACAGCAGCGCGACCAGCATCGAGACCGCCGCCGGCGGCATCGAGAACCTGCTGCTCCGGGACATGCGCGCCACGCGCGTGACCGCCCTGCCCAGCTATCTGATGGGTGCCGGCGCGGTACTGGCGCTGATCGCGTTCATCGGCCTGTTCATCTATCAGCTGCGCCGCGAGGCACGCATCGCCAACGAGCGCGACCGCCGTCAGCAGGACGCCATTCTGACCCTGCTCGACGAGATCACCAATCTCGCCGACGGCGACCTCACGGTGGGCGTGACGGTGACCGAGGACTTCACCGGCGCGATCGCCGACTCGATCAACTTCACGGTCGAGAACATGCGCGGACTGGTCGGCCAGATCAACGCCGCGTCGGCGCAGATCGCCGACGCGGCCGCCCAGACCCAGAGCTCGGTCGAGGAGATGAGCCGCTCCTCCGAGCGCCAGGCGCAGCAGACCGATCAGGCGACGCAGACCATCACGCAGGTGTCGAAGTCGCTCGAGGAGACCGCCGAGCGCGCCGGCACCGCGTCCAGCCAGGCCCAGGAATCGGTGCGCGTGGCGCACACCGGCGCCGAGACGGTGGACCGCACCATCGACGGCATGAACACGCTGCGCGAGCAGATCCAGGACACCTCGAAGCGCATGAAGCGCCTCGGCGAGTCGTCCCAGGAGATCGGCAACATCACCGAGCTCATCAACGACATCGCCGAGCAGACCAACACGCTGGCGCTCAATGCCTCCATCCAGGCCGCTATGGCGGGCGAGGCCGGGCGCGGCTTCGCGGTGGTCGCGGACGAGGTCCAGCGCCTGGCCGAGCGCGCCGGCAACGCCACGCGCCAGATCGAGAACCTGGTCAAGACCATTCAGGCCGACACCAACGAGGCCATCGTCTCGATGGAGCGATCGACCTCGAACGTGGTCTCGGGCGCCAGCACTGCGGAGGAAGCGGGTCAGGCGCTGACGCAGATCGAGCGCGCCTCCACCGAGCTCGCCCGGCTCATCGACGAGATCACCACCTCGGTGCGCACCCGCGCCCGCGAGGGCACCGAGGTCGCCGGCACCATGCAGACGATCCGCGAGGTCGCCGTGCAGACCGCTGGGTCGTCACGGCAGACGGCCCAGGACGTGGGCAAGCTCACCGCCCTGTCCGCCACGCTCCGCGAGTCGGTCGCCGGCTTCAACCTGCCCGAGGAACAGCGCGGCACCGAATAGGGATGCGGCCGACCACCCGCCGGCGGCGCCTTCCGGGTGCATCCGGCGGGTCGTCGGCGGGTGCGCGGGACGCGCGCCGGACCATTCCGGCCAAGTCCGTATAATGCCCCGCTCACTCGCAACCGGACCGGAGTATTGTCTTGATGAGTCTTGTGGCTGATCTCAATACCCTCCTCGGCCTGGACAGTGTCAGCTACAAGGTTGATCTCTCCAAGGAAGAGCTTTTCCATGAGGCCATCGCCAACGACCGGGGTCGCGTCGCGCACGACGGCCCGTCGGATGCGCAGAAGGCCTATGCCACCAGCCTGGGCGTCGACGGCCCGCTGGTCTACTACACCGATCCCGACTGCACGGGCCGCCGCACCAAGGACACCTACGCCGTGGCCTGGCCCGAGGTCGACGACGAGATCTGGTTCAAGGCGGACCTGAACCGCTACAAGCCCGAGGACTACGAGGGCCTGCTCAAGCGCGTCGTCCAGCATCTCAACGAGAAGCAGGCCACGCTCTACGTCAAGAACGTGTTCATGGGGTCGGATTCCGACTTCGCGGTGCCGTACCGCTTCGTCGGCGAGTACGCGACGCACGCCATGTTCGTGCACAACATGTTCCCGAAGGATCTGGACGTCGCCGACGTCGACGATCGCCGCTGGACCATGCTCAACGTGCCGAGCTTCGAGTGCGTGCCGGAGCGCGACGGCAGCCGCTCGGAAGCGGCCGTCATCATCGACACCCGCAACCGCATCTGCCTGGTCGCCGGCCGCGCCGACTACTGCGGCGTCAACAAGAAGACCATCTTCACCGTCGGCAACTACCTGCTGCCCAAGCAGGGACGCCTGTCGATGCACTGCTCGGCCAACGTCGGCCCGAAGGACGACGCCGCCATCCTCTTCGGCCTGTCCGGCACCGGCAAGACGACGCTGTCGGCCGATCCCGAGCGCCGCCTGATCGGCGACGACGAGACCATCTGGTCGGACAACGGCCTGTGCAACCTCGAGGACGGCTGCTACGCCAAGCTCATCGACCTCGACAAGGAGGCCGAGCCGGTCATCGCGGCGGCGCTGTCCAAGCCCGGCACGATCATCGAGAACGTCCCGCCGCTGCCCGGCAAGTCGATGGCCGAGTGCCATCCCGACGAGCTCGACCTGACCGATCGCTCCATCGCCGAGAACACGCGCTTCTCGTACCCGCTGTCGGCGAACCCCAACGTCATGCCCAACGGCCAGGGGCCGCATCCGCAGACCATCGTGCTGCTGACCGCGGATGCCTTCGGCGTGCTGCCGCCGATCGCGATCCTCGAGCCGGAGGACGTCATGTACCACTTCGTGTCCGGCTTCACGTCGCGCGTCGCCGGTACCGAGGTGGGCGTCACCGAGCCGCAGCCGACCTTCTCGGCCTGCTTCGGCGGCCCGTTCATGGCGCAGAAGCCGAACGTCTACGCCGGCCTGCTCGCGGACAAGATGAAGCAGCACCGCGCCCGCTGCATCCTGCTCAACACCGGCTGGACCGGCGGCCCCTACGGCACCGGCGAGCGCATCTCGATCAAGCTGACGCGCGCACTGCTCAACGCGGCGCTCGAAGGCAAGCTCGACGACGTGCCCACCGAGACGCACGACGTGCTCAAGCTGCGCATGCCCACCGAGTGCCCGGGCGTCCCCAGCGAGATGCTGAACCCGCGCCAGACGTGGAGCGACAAGGCCGCCTACGACGCCGCCGCGGTCAAGCTGCGCGACATGTTCCGCGACAACTTCGAGAAGAAGGGCTTCGGGAGCTTCGGCATCGAGGCCCGGATCTGATCCGCGCCCGCATCGCGCTGAACGACGAAGCCCGGCCTCGCGCCGGGCTTCGTCGTTCAGGCCCCCGTCAAGCACTTGGTCTAAGGTCTGCATCAGTTTCCGCCGCCCCCGCAAGGAGCGCCACGTGACCGCTCGCAACCTGCTGACCACCTTCCTCCGCGGCCTCGCCGTATCGCTGCCCATCATCGTCACCCTGGCCGTGCTGGTCTGGCTGGTGGTCGCGGCCGAATCGGTGCTGGGCGGCGCGCTCAAGTTCCTGCTGCCGGACGGGGTCTACACCCGCGGCATGGGGCTGACCATCGGCGTCATCGTGATATTCGCCGCCGGCATGGCGACCCGCTTCATCGTCTTCCAGTCGCTGGTGACCGCCTTCGAGCGGCGCCTCAACCGCATCCCCATCATCAAGACGCTGTACGGCTCGGTGCGGGACCTCATGAGCCTGTTCTCGAAGCAGGACGAGGAGGCCCGCTTCTCCAAGATGGTGACGGTGGCCTGGCCGGGCGTGCCGATGCGACTGTTCGGCTTCGTCACGCTCGAGGACTTCTCGCAGCTCGGCATCGAGGTCGACGACGAGGAGGTCGCGGTCTATCTGCCGCTGAGCTACCAGATCGGCGGCTACATGGCGCTCATCCCGCGCGGCTGCCTCAAGCCCGTGGACATGAAGCTCGAGGAGGGCATGCGCTTCGTGGTGACGGCGGGCATGTCGCGCCCGGCCGCCGAGGGCGCCGCCCGGGACCCGGCATCGTGAGCGCTCCGCGCATCTTCTGCATCGGCCGCAACTACGCGGCGCACGTGCGCGAGCTCGGGCACGCCGAAGACGGCGAATGCGTGGTGTTCATGAAGCCGGCCAGCAGCCTGGTGGCCGCCGATGCGCCGCTCGTGCTGCCGCGGGGACGCGGTGCCGTCCACTTCGAGGCCGAGATGACGGTGCGCATCGGCACCGCCGGGCGCGACATCGACGAGGGCTCGGCGCACCGCCACATCGACGCCGTCGGCCTGGGCATCGACCTGACCCTGCGCGACCTGCAGACCACCCTGCGCGAGCGCGGTGCGCCCTGGGAGGCGTGCAAGGCCTTCGACGGCTCGGCGCCGCTCGGCCCGTGGCAGCCCCGCCCCGACGGCGACCTGCAGGCGCTGCGCTTCAGCTGCACGGTCAACGGCGAGCTGCGCCAGGAGGGCGACACCGGCCACATGCTGTTCCCGGTGGCGCGCATCCTGCGCATCCTGTCGGAGACGTGGACTCTGCTGCCCGGCGACATCGTCTTCACCGGCACGCCCGCCGGCGTCGGCCCGCTGGTGGCCGGCGACGTCATCGCCCTGGAGGGCGACGGTCTGGGCCGGGCGGAGTGGCACTGCGTCTGAGCGCGCGGCGATGAATTTCCTCGCCCATCTCTACATCGCCGAGGCGCGTGGTGCCGATGCGGCCGGCGCGGTGCTCGGCGATGCCGTGCGCGGACGCGATCTCTCCCACCTGCCCCCCGACGTCGCCGAGTCGGTACGCCTGCACCGCCGCATCGACAGCACCTTCGACCGCCACCAGCACACCGCGGCCGCGCTGGCCCGCATCGACCGTCGCGAACGGCGCTACGGCGGCATCACGCTGGACCTCTACGCCGACCACTGGCTGGCGACGCACTGGGCGGCCTGGCACGACCGCCCCTTCTCCGACTTCTGCGCGCATGCGGCGGCTGCGGTCGCGGCGCGCACCGACGCCTTCGATGCCGCCGGCGTACCGGCCCCGACCGCGACCCGCTTCGCGGAGATCCTGCGCGGCGTCGCGGAACCGGAAGGCATCGACCGCGCGATCAACAGGATCGCCCAGCGCGCCCGGCACCCCGACGCCCTGCTCGCCGCCTGCGGCAACTGGCGCGCGCACGGCGCGGAGCTGGCGCCGGGACTGGCCGAGGTGCTGCGCGACTGCCTGCGCGCCTGAGCGCACGCGCCAGCCGCGAACCGGGGACGACTCGGGGACAGTGTATTTATTTCCATGAAGAACACTGCCCTTCTCTGCCGCGGAAGCCATGAAATAAATACACTGTCCCCGGCCTTTGGCCCCGATCTCTCGCCTCAGCGATAGCGTGCGCGCACCGTGATGTCGAGCTCCACGTCGCGGTCCAGTTCGCGCGCGATGCGGTCGCGCAGGGCCGCGAAATCGGCGTCGGTGGCGGCGCCGTCGACGTAGACGTCGGCGCGGATGCGCACCAGCCCGCCATCGACGCTGACCATGGGACGCGCCAGTTCGAGCGTCTGTCCGTCGATGCGGTAGACACTGTGGGCGAGCTGCCGCTCGGCCTGCCAGACGAAATGCATGCGGGCATAGGACAACGCCAGCGGGATCGCCACCAGCACCGCCGCCGCCGCCGGATAGAGCAGCCCGTGCGTGGTGCGCTTGACCGGTCCGTAGCCGAGCACCATGAAGGTGGCGGCGCCGGCCAGGGCGATGCCCACCAGGTTGGTGAGGAAGAGCAGCCCCGCGCCCAGCACGATGCCGCCGTCCCACCAGCCCACGCCGATACCGGCCACCGCCAGCGGCGGCACCAGCGCCACCGCGATGGCGACGCCGGGCAGGCTCTTCATGATGCTCTCGCGGGCGTAGGCGTAGGCGCCGGCGACGCCGGAGAACACCGCCACGCCGAGATCGATCAGGCTCGGCGCCAGACGCGCCGCGATCTCGGGCGTGAGCATGCGCATGGGCACGAGCAGCGCCACCAGCGCCGAGACCGCCAGCGACAGCCCCACGCCCACGCCGATGGCGGTCGCGGACTGGCGCAGCAGGCCGAAATCGCGCCGCAGGGCGGCCATCGACAAACAGATGATGGGCGCCATCAGCGGCGCCAGCACCATGGCGCCGATGATCACCGCGGCGCTGTCGAGCAGCAGGCCGAGCGTGCCGATCAGCGCCGACAGCACGCTCAGCGTGAGGTAGTCCGGCCCGATGCGGGCGCTGTCCTTGAGCAGCAGGAAGAGATCCTTGAAGTCCTCCTCCAGCGCGTGCGTGAACAGCGGCAGGCGCTTGCGGATGAGCGCCAGGCGCGATTCGTTCTCCGGCAGGTCGCCGAGCTTGAGCGTGTCCTTGCCGTTCTCGTCGATGCCCGCCATGCCGTCGAAGCGCGCGCCCACGTTCATGCGCAGCGCCTGCGGATTGACCGTGACCTCGATGCGGCTGGCGCGGTGGCGCATGCCGTCGACGCGGTAATCGAGCTCGACGTCGGACTCGATCACCAGACCCTCGGTGCGCACGTAGCTCAGCGCGCGCGGCAGCGGCGGACCGCTGCGCCCGACCGCCGCGCGCAGCAGGAACCCGAGATAGCGCACCACCGAGGTCGGCGCCAGCACCAGCGCGGTGACGCGGCCGTCGCGCGCCGACAACGCCTCGCCCAGCATGCGGCCGGCCGCCGAATCGACATCGTTCTCCAGCAGCACGATGCCGGTGATGGCCGTGCGCCGCGGCTTCTCCTCGCGACCGAGGTGCATGCGGATGACCGACGGCGTGATCACGAACAGGCGCCGGCACGCCGTCCAGAACAGGCTGGCCGCCATCGCCCAGCGCTGCCACAGGCGCTCCTGGACGTGGACCAGGGCCTGACCGCGCCGGTCCAGGAACGGCACGTCGCCGACCGCCGCCTGGCCGAGCACCAGCTCGCCGTTGCAGCGCAGGACATCGAGTGCCAGCTCGGGCGCGCGGAACGCCAGCGCCAGGCGCGCGTCACCGTCCGCGGGCAGATCGTAGAATCCGCGCGTGCGGGTCAGCTTGCCGGCCGGCAGCAGTCCGAGCCCGACCTCGCGTCCCTCGGCGGCATCCATCGCCCGCATGAGCACGCGATCCTCGCCGATGACGATCCAGTGGCGAGGAGCATCCTCGGGCGGCTCGCTGTCGAAGAAGGCGCGCGCCGCCACTTCCTGCAGCGCGATGCCGTGCTCGGCGGCGAAGGCGCGGGCGCGCTCGCACTCGGCCTCGACGGCGGCGTCGCCCCCCTCGCCCTGGATGATGAGCAGCGCGGTATCGACCAGCACCGGGGCGTCGTCGTCGTCGGTGGGTGACGCGCCGCGTGCGGATTCGGACGGTTCGGCCATGCGGTGCCCCCGGGACCGGTGTCGGTCAGCGCTCGCCGGCGATCACGGCGCGCGCCAGCGCGTCCGCGACCTCACCGGTGGGCCGGTCCTCGGCGCGCGCAGTATCGAGGATGCGCGCCAGCGTCTCGGGGATGGTGGCGAGATGCGCGCGCACGGCTCCGGGATCGTAGTCGCCGCTCCGGTGATAGTGGATATCGATGATGCCGCCGGCGTTGACCACGTAGTCCGGTGCGTAGAGCACGCCGGCATCGAGCAGGCGGTGATCGTCCTCCGGACGTGCAAGCTGGTTGTTGGCGGCGCCCACGACCACCCGCGACTGCAGGCGCGGAATGGTCCCGGCGTTGAGCACGGCCCCCATCGCGCAGGGGGCGAATATCTCGGCGGGCGCGTCGTAGATGGCGTCGGGCGGCACGACCTCGGCGCCGGTGGCCTGCGCGCAGGCCTCGGCGCTGGGTCCGTGCACGTCGCTGATCCACAGGCGGGCGCCGGCGCGTGCCAGATGCCCGGCCAGCAGCGTGCCCACCTTGCCCGCACCCTGTATGGCCACGCCCACGCCGAGCAGGCTGTCGGCACCCAGCACGCGCTCGGCGCAGCACTGCATGGCCAGGTAGACGCCCTCGGCGGTGGCCGGCGACGGATCGCCGTCGCCGGGTGCGCCGGGCGCCGCCAGCCCGCTGACGTGCCCGGTGGCTTCGGCCATCGCGCGCACATCGGCCACCGTGATGCCCGAATCCTCGGCCACGATGTAGGCGCCGCCGAGCGCCTCGACCTGCCGCCCCATGGCGCGCATCAGCGCACTGGACTTGTCGGCGCGCGGATCGCCGATGATCACGCTCTTGCCGCCGCCCTGGGGCAGCCGGGCCAGCGCCGCCTTGTAGCTCATGCCGCGCGACAGGCGCAGCACATCGGTCAGGGCCGCGGTCTCGTCGGCGTACGGGTACATGCGGCAACCACCCAGCGACGGCCCCAGGCGCGTGCTGTGGATGGCGATGAGGGCGCGCAGCCCGGTTTCGGCGTCGAAGCCGAACACCACCCGTTCGTGGGCGTCGAATTCCTCGTGCGCGAACAGCTGCAGGGTCACGCGGTGCCTCCCTCCCGGCGACAGGGCTCCATTGTAGACGGCAGCGCCCCCGACACAGCTAAGCGATAATCACCGTTCATTTCTTCACGCATCCACGCGAGGACACCGCATGAGCAGCCAGGATCCCATCGTCATCGTCTCCATGGCCCGCACCCCGATCGGCGGCATGCTGGGCGATTTCGCCGGTCTGGCCGGCCACCAGCTGGGCACCGCCGCGGTGCGCGCGGCGGTCGAGCGCGCCGGCGTGGCCGGCGAGGATATCGACGAGGCCATCCTCGGCTGCTGCCTGATCGCCGGCCAGGGGCAGGCCCCGGCGCGCCAGGCGGTGCGCGGCGCGGCGCTGCCCGACAGCGTCGGCGCCACCCAGATCAGCAAGATGTGCGGCTCCGGCCTCAAGGCGGTCATGCTGGCGCACGATCTGCTGACCGCGGGCAGCGCCCGCGTCATGCTGGCGGGCGGCTTCGAGAGCATGTCGAACGCGCCCTATCTGCTCGCCAAGGCGCGCGCCGGCTACCGCTACGGCAACGACCGCATCTACGACCACATGGCCCTGGACGGGCTCAACGATGCCTACGAGGCGGACATGCCGATGGGCGTCTTCGCCGAGCGCTGCGTCGACACCTACAGCCTGTCGCGCGAGGCCCAGGACGCCTTCGCCATCGAGTCGCTGGCGCGCGCCAAGCGCGCCAACGAGGACGGCAGCTTCGCGGAGGAAGTCGTGCCCGTCGAGGTGCCGGCCAGGGGCGGCAGCCAGACCGTCGACAAGGACGAGCAGCCCTTCAAGGGGCGTCCCGACAAGATCCCGCAGCTGAAGCCCGCCTTCAAGAAGGACGGCACCGTGACCGCGGCGACGGCGAGCTCGATCTCCGACGGCGCCGCCGCACTGGTGCTCATGCGCGCCTCGGAAGCCGAGCGCCGCGGCCTGCAGCCGCTGGCGCGCATCGCCGGGCACGCGGGGCACGCGCGCCTGCCCGCCGAGTTCACGGTGGCGCCGGTGCATGCCATCACCAAGCTGCTCGATGCCACCGGCTGGAAGGCCGCCGACGTCGGGCTGTGGGAGATCAACGAAGCCTTTGCGTGCGTCACCATGGCGGCGATGGAAGCGCACGGCCTCGAGCACGAGCGCGTCAACGTCAACGGCGGCGCCTGCGCGCTGGGCCACCCCATCGGCGCCTCCGGCGCCCGCATCCTGGTGACCCTGCTCGGCGCGATGCATCAGCGCGGCGAGAAGCGCGGCATCGCCAGCCTGTGCATCGGCGGCGGCGAGGCCGTGGCGATGGCCGTCGAGCGCGTCTGACGGGCACAAAAAAGCGCCCGGACCGACGGTCCGGGCGCATGCACTGACACGCAGAAGCTCAGATGTCGCAGATGTCTTCCAGCTCTTCCGGCTGGTAGGTACGGCTCCCCCCCGGGCCATCGATGGTCACGCTGCCGTCGCCGTTGTAGGTCGCGGTGACGTTCTGGCCATCATTGGTCTGGATCATCAGCTGACCACCCTCGATGAGCCCGCTCTCCTGGTTGAGAACGAGGGGGCTGGACGTGCTGACCGTGCCGGTTCCGCTGCCGCAGTCGCCGCTGGTGCGGAACGGCCCCTGCTGCACCACCGACAAGCGGTCGGCATCGATCGACTCGGCCGACAGCGTGTAGGGCGTGCCGGCATTGCCGACCTCGCTGTCCACGCGCGGGCGTGCCGGATCCGAGGTATTGATGATGGTGGTCTTCTGGCGGTAGCTGAAGTCGGCCGATTCGAAGGTGCTGGTGTTGTCGCCGATGGTGATGTCGTAGGTGACATCGCCGAGCAGCAGGAATCGGCGCTTGTCGTCGGCCGGCGTGAGCAGATCGATGATGAAGGGCGCACCGCCCTCACCCGACTGCACTTCGCCGGTGGTGCGATCGGGCACCTGGCCGCTGGTCGGGTCGAAGCTGCCGAAGTCGGTGGTCGTCACCTGCGTGCCGTTGAAGATGACATCGCCGAGCTGGCAGTTCTGGTAGCGCAGCGTGACCGTGCTGGACGAGAAGTCGCCCGACAGGTTCGAATCGGCAGTGCCCGAGCCGCTCTCGCACGGAATCGCGGTCTCGACCTTGGTCCGCAGTGACTGCGTCTGGCTGCCGTCGTTGCCGCTGACGGCCTGGGCGCTGATGAATCCCTTGCTGAGCGCCGCGATGCGCGCGATGGCGGCACCGGCCGCGTCGGGCTCGCTGAGATCGTCCTGCGTGACGGTGTCGGGCACGGCGATTTCGTCCTCGGAAGGCGCCGGCTCGGGCTCGGGCTCGGGCTCGGGCTCCGGCTCCGGCTCCGGCTCCGGTTCCGGCTCGGGCTCTGGCTCCGGTTCCGGCTCGGGCTCCGGCTCGGGTTCCGGCTGCGGTTCCGGTTCCGGTTCCGGCTCGGGCATCGGGTTGGGATCGGGATTGGTGGTGCCGGTGTCCTCGTCGGCGAACGGGTTGCCCCGATCCTGGAGACCGTCGCAGCCGGCGAGGAAGAGCACGGCACAGGCCGCAATGATCGGTAGCTTGTTCAACTCGGATTCCCCCTGAACATCGGTTGTCGCATGGCGGATCACGCGCGGCATCGCGCGCACTGCGCCCCGTTGTAGCGGTCCCGCCTCCGCGGCCCAATCCCGCATCTGGGGGATGGTCGGCACGGCGGCGGAGGCAGCGGTACCCTTGGCATCGCCGCGTTCCCCGGGAAATCGCCATGCCCGCGATCTCGCGACTGCCCGTCATCGTCGCCGTTGCCGCCGCCGCGTGGCCGGTGATCTGTCTGCACGCCGCCTGGCTGATGTCGACCGCGCTCGGACTGATCGAGCCGTGCAATCCGTACTGGGACGGCTGCACGTCGATCAGCCGGGCGGCGCGCCAGGACCCCGTCATCTACTGGTTCCGCTTCACGATGCAGCCCTATGGCTGGCTGCTGGCCGGCTTCTGGGGCCTGTGCTTCGCCTGGGCGGCAGCGGTGCACCGTGCGGCGTGGCGGCGCCGCTGGGCGCTGCTGGGCTGCGGGCTGGTCGGCGCGCTGTTCTACACGCTGTACGCCACCTATCTGGGCGAGGACGGCGACGTGCCGGGGCTGCTGCGCCGCTACGGCATCAATCTCTACTTCTCGATGACGGTGCTGGCCCAGATGCTGCTCATCTCGCTCGCGACCTCGGCCGGCGTGCTGCCGGCCGCGCTGCGTCGCGCCTTCCTGGTGGTGCTGGCGCTGCTGCTCGGTCTCGGGCTCGCCTCGCTGCCGCTGCAATTCTTCACCGCCGACCCCGATGCCCGGCTCAACGCGCTGGAGTGGTGGTACGCGCTCCTGATGGTGGCCTGCTACCCGCTCACGGCCATCGCCTTCCGGGCCACCGGATTCACGGTCGCACTGCACTCGGCCGGACGCTAGCGCGGCCGATGGCAGCTTCGGCAGCATCGGCGTCGGGAGGGGTATGCTAGCGGCCCCGTTCCATCCGGACGGACCCCGTTGTCAATGGTGATCGACGCAGTGGACGACGCGAACAGCATGCTCGACCGACCGGCGGTGCAGGCCTTCGTGGGCATGGCGCAGAAGCGCAGCTTTCCCCCCAAGCACACCATCATCCATTCCGGCGAGGAGCCCACCTCGCTCTTCCTGGTGCTCGACGGATCGGTCGCGATCTCCATCGAGGACGAGAACGGGCGCGAGATCGTGCTCGCCTATCTCGGGCCGGGCGACTACTTCGGCGAGATGTGCCTGTTCCCGGACCAGCAGCTGCGCACGGCCATCGTGCGCACGCGCCGGCCGACGCTGGTGGCGGAGGTCGACTACCAGGCCTTCCGCAACTTCGCGCAGGAGAACCTCGACGTGGTCTTCGACCTCGCCGGCCAGCTCGCCGCACGACTGCGCGACACCACCCGCCGTCTCGGCGATCTGGCCTTCCTGGATGTCGCCGGCCGCATGGCGCACGTGCTCCTCGAGCTGGTCAGCGAGCAGGACGCGGTGCCGCACGCGCGCGGCACCATCGTGCGCACCAGCCGCATGGAGCTGGCGCGGCTGGTGGGCTGCTCGCGCGAGATGGCCGGCCGAGTGCTGAAGACGCTGGAGGAGGACGGCATGGTGCAGACGCAGGGCCGGAACATCCTCGTGCTCGGCGCCACCAAGGACACCGCGGGCACGAACGCCTGACCGGCGCGGCGCGCCCGGTGCGGCGCGATCAGGCGCCGGCCACCGTCATCGCGCCGACGAGCACGCTGCCGCTGCGCACGCCGCTGGTGACGTCGACGTCGGAGCCGATGGCCTGCACGTCGCCGAGCATGTCGAGCAGATTCCCGGCGATGGTGATCTCGTCGACGGGCTCGGCTATCGCGCCGCCGCGCACCAGATAGCCGGCGGCGCCGCGCGAGTAGTCGCCGGTGACGGTATTGACGCCCTGCCCCATGAGCTCGGTGACCAGCAACCCTTCGCCCATCTCGCGCGCCAGGGCCTCCAGACCGCCGTCGAAGGTCGGGCGCACCGCCAGATTGAACGCACCGCCGGCATTGCCCGTGGTCTCGAGCCCGAGCCGGCGGGCGCTGTAGCTCGACAGCAGGTAGCCCTGCAGCACGCCGGCCTCGACCAGCGCGCGCGGCCGGGTCGCGACGCCCTCCTCGTCGAAGGCGGCGCTGCCCACGGCCTGCGGGATGTGGGGCTGCTGCTCTATGTGGACGTGCGGGGCGGCCACGGTGGTGCCGGCGCGATCGAGCAGGAAGCTGGCGCGCCGGTACAGGACGCCGCCCGAGGCTGCGCCGGCGAGCGCGCCCCAGAGTCCGCGCGCCAGCTCGGGCGGGAACAGCACCGGGCAGCGGCGGGTGGCGACCCTGGCCGCGCCCAGTCGGGCGGCAGCGCGCTCGCCGGCACGGCGGCCCACCGCCTCCGGCGTGATCAGCGCGCCCGGCACGCGGCCGGCGGTGTACCAGAAATCGCGCTGCATCTCGTCACCGGCACGCGCGATCACCGCGCACGACAGGCTGTGCCGCGTGCCCGCCGACACCCCCATGAATCCGAGCGTATTGCCGAGTACCGCGACACCCCGGCCGGTGTCCAGGGTGGCGCCCTCGCTCTGGCCGATGCGCTCGTCGGCGGCCAGCGCGGCCGCCTCGCAGCGCCGCGCCAGATCGACCGCATCGTCGGCATCGGCCATCCATGGATGGAACAGGTCGAGATCCGGGAACGCGGTGGCGAGCCGGTCGGCGTCCGGCAGGCCGTTGCAGGAATCCTCGCCGCTGGCGCGGGCGATGGCCACCGCCGCCTCGGCGGCGCCGCGGATACCGTCGTCGGACCAGTCCGAGGTGGTGGCGCTGCCGCTGCGTGCCCCGCAGTAGACCGTCAGCGAGAGATCGCGGTCGCGCTGGAACTCGAGCGACTCGACCTCGGCATTGCGCACCGACACGGTGAGCGCGCGCGACAGGCTGGCGCCCGCCTCGGCGCTGTCGGCACCCGCGGCCCGGGCGGCGTCGAGCGCGCGCGCGACCATGGCCTCGGCGGTGGCGGTATCGGCCGCGCGCTCGGCGTCGGGATTTCGGGAAGCGGGTTGCTGGCTCATGCGCGACAGTCTAGCGCGCCACCCGGGTACCGCTCCGCGTGCATGCAGTGGAGAGGGAACCGCTGCCAGCATCGGGGACAGTATACTAATTCCCGAAGACTTGAAGCAGAATGGCCGACAACCGGCGGGAATTAGTATACTGTCCCCGTTCCCGTCCCCGCCCCCTGTCCGCGTCGCTACGCGCCACTCGCCAGCGCATCTAGCAGACGCTGGTGCACGCCGCCGAAATCGCCGTTGCTCATGACGATCAGCGCATCGCCGGGTTGCGCGAAGGCGACCACGCGGGCGACCAGATCGTCGAGATCGTGGGTCACGGTGGCGCGCTTGCCGAGCGGAGCCAGCACCTCGGCAGCGTCCCAGTCGAAATCCGGCCGCACGTGCACGAAGCCGTGATCGGCGCCCGACAGCGCGCCCGCCAGCGCACCGGCGTGCGCTCCCATCCGCATGGTGTTGGAGCGCGGCTCCAGCACCGCGATCACGCGGCCGGCGTCGAGCCCCGCGGCCGCGGCCAGCGTCGCCTGCACGGCGGTGGGGTGGTGCGCGAAGTCGTCGTACACCGCTACCCCGCCGGCCCGGCCGCGCAGCTCCATGCGCCGGCGCACGCCGCGGAAATCGGCGAGCGCGGCGAGCGCGGCATCCGGATCGACGCCGACATCGGTCGCCGCTGCCATCGCCGCGAGCGCGTTGCTGCGGTTGTGCGCGCCGGGCTGGTGCAGCGACAGCGGCCCGATGCAGCGCGCCGCGTGCCAGACCTGCCCGTCGTCGTCGATGCGCCACGGCTGGTCGGTACCGAAGGCCTCGGTGGGGGTCCAGCAGCCGGCGTCGAGCACGCGCGCCAGGTTGGCGTCATCGCCGTTGACGACGATGTGCCCGTTGGCCGGCACCGTGCGCAGCAGATGCTGGAACTGGCGCTCGATGGCGCGCAGGTCGTCGAAGATGTCGGCGTGGTCGAACTCGAGGTTGTTGAGCACCAGGGTGCGCGGCCGGTAGTGCACGAACTTGGAGCGCTTGTCGAAGAAGGCGGTGTCGTACTCGTCGGCCTCGATGACGAAGGGGCGGCCGCTGCCCAGCGCCGCCGACACGCCCAGATCCGGCGCCAGGCCGCCCACCAGCCAGCCCGGCGCCTCGCCGACAGCGCGCAGGATGTGGGTCAGCATGGCGGTGGTAGTCGTCTTGCCGTGGGTGCCGGCCACCGCCAGCACGTGGCGCCCGCGCAGCACGTGCTCGGCCAGCCACTGCGGCCCGGAGACCAGCGGCAGATCCTCGGCGAGCAGGTACTCGACGATGTCGTGCCCGCGCGTCATGACGTTGCCGACGATGACGGCGTCCGGCATGGGGTCGAGATGCGCCACGTCGTAGCCCGGCATGACGGTGATGCCGAGCTGCTCGAGCTGCGTCGACATGGGCGGCCACGCCGCGGCGTCGGAACCGGTGACGCGATGGCCGGCCTCGCGCGCGATGGCGGCGATGCCGGCCATGAAGGTGCCGCAGATGCCGAGGATGTGAACGTGCACGCGCGCGGCCGTCAGGCCTGCGGGGACAGCATGATGCCGACGCCCCCGGCGATGATGTAGACCGCCGCGGCCAGCCCGAGCGCGCACAGGATGGCGAGCGCGTTGCGCGAGTCCAGCGCGTTGCGGAAGATCCACACCGATACCGCGATGCTCCACGCCGACAGGCCGAGGGTGCCGACCAGCGACAGCGCGGGAACGTTGACGTCGGCCTCCGGATCGCGGGCCAGCTGCTCCATGGCGGGCAGCATGGGGATCAGGAACGGCACCAGCAGCAGCGAGAAGATGGCGTTGGTTGCCAGCAGCGCGCTCGCCGTCTGCGGTACGCGCTCGGGCTGGCTGCGCATGGTCAGCACGCCGGCCGTGAAGGCCCATATCACGACCACCGCCACGATCGACTGCGCGATCGCCGGCAGCAGCGGCAGCGACAGCTGGAACTGTACGGCCTGAACGATCAGCGCCAGCATGATGGCGTGCGCCACCGACTGGGGCACCGCGGGCAGGTCCTGCGGCCCGGCGCGGAAGATGCAGATGCGCCAGGACGTGATGATCACCGGGAGCAACATGGAAGCGGCCGGGCCTTTCAGGTGGAAATGGAAGCTGCAAGCGACTACCGGAACGCGGCGCCGTCCCGCTCCGAGCGAGCGGATGCAGCACCGCCGGCACACCGGCATTGTCCTCCGGATGCGCCCGACCGCTATTCTACCCGGCATGCAGCCGCAGCTTATTGCCGACGACGCCGCGCTATCCGACCTGCTCGCCCGCCTCGCGCCCAACGCCTGGGTGGTTGTGGATACCGAGTTCGTGCGCGAGCGCACCTATTTCGCGCAGCTCTGCCTGGTCCAGATCGGCGATGCCGACACCGTGGCGCTGATCGACGCGCTCGCCGTGGATCTGGCGCCGCTGTGGACCTTCCTGCGCGACCCCGCCCGCCTCAAGGTGCTGCACTCGGCCTCGCAGGACATGGAACTCTTCGTGCAGCACGCCGGCGACTGCCCGCGCCCGCTGTTCGACACCCAGATCGCCGCCGCCATGCTGGGCCTGGGTGACCAGATCAGCTATGCGGCTCTGGTCGAGGATCGGCTGGGCGTGACGCTGGACAAGTCACAGTCGCGCACCGACTGGTCGGCCCGCCCGCTCAAGCCGGCGCAGCTCGACTACGCCGCCGACGACGTGCGCCAGCTCGCGCGCCTGTTCCCGGCACTGCGTGACGCGCTGGCGACGGCGGGCCGCGAGGACTGGCACCGCGAGGACTGCGATGCGGTCTGCGATCCGGCCCGCTATCGCCCCGATCCCGAGCATGCCTGGCAGCGCCTGCGCGGCCTGGGCCGGCTGGACGCCGACGCGCAGCAGGCCGCCGCGCAGCTGGCGCGCTGGCGCGAGGAGCGCGCGGTGGCGTCGGATCGCCCGCGCCGCTGGCTGCTGGCCGACGATGCGCTGCTCGCCATCGCCTCGGCACGGCCGGATTCGGTGGAGGCGCTGCGCGCCTGCGCCGCCGACATTCCCCCGAAGAGCATCGAGCGCAATGCGCGGACCTGGCTGCGCCTGATCGCCGAGGCGCCCACCGGCCGGGCGCCGCTGGTCGAGGATTTCCGGCCCGACGGCGCGCACCGCGGCCTGGTCAAGCAGCTCAGCCACACCGTGCGCGCCCGCGCAGAGACGCTGGGCGTGCCGCCCAGCCTGCTGGCGGCACGCGCGTCGCTGGAGCAGCTCGCGCGATTCGGCGCCGGCGCCGAGGGGAACCCCGCGATGGCGGGGTGGCGACGCGAGCAGATCGGCGATGCGCTGATCGCCGCGCTGGACAGCGCCTAGCGTTGCATGGCAGCCCGCCGCGGACAGCGGGCCGCCGGGCGATCAGCCGACGACGGCGGCCTCGATGCGGCGGTAGATGTCCTCGACGTCGCCGACACCCTTGACCGTGACCAGCAGATCGCGCTCCTCGTAGTACTTGAGCAGCGGATGGGTCTGGTCGCGGAACACCTTCATGCGATTGCGGATGGTGTCCTCGGTGTCGTCGGCGCGCCCGCGCTCGAGCAGGCGGGAGACGATCTCCTCCTCGTCCACTTCCAGATGCACGACGCGGTCGAGCGGCTTGCCGAGCTGGACCAGCAGCTCGTCCAGCGCCTCGGCCTGGGGCCGGCTGCGCGGGAAGCCGTCGAGGATGTAGCCGTTGGCCGCATCGGGCTCGTTGAGGCGCTCGCGGATCATGCCGATGACGACCTCGTCGGCCACCAGTTCGCCGGCGTCCATGGCCGCCTTGGCCTTCTGGCCGAGCTCGCTGCCCGCGGCCACGGCGGCGCGCAGCAGATCACCGGTGGACACCTGCGGGATGCCGTGACGCTCCATCAGCAGCGCACCCTGCGTGCCTTTACCGGAGCCGGGCGCGCCCAGCAGAACAATGCGTTTGCTCATAGGAAAAGCGTCTCTCGAGGATTCGTTGTGCAGAGTTGTCGTGGCCGGACCGGCCCGTACGGGCCGCCCAGATACGGACAGCGAGGTGAACGGGTGACTCCGGGCCCTTCGAGCGGCGTTCCGGGCCGCGGAGATCGCGCGAAACGGCGGCGCGGGGACTCCCCCGATGGCGCTCGACCCGGACCGGCACGCCGGACCCGGCCGGCCGATGTTGCGCCGCAACGGTAATGCCGCGCCACGCGCAGGTCAATGTTGCGCTGCGTCGAAGAACGCGCCTTTTTTGTACCATAGCGGGCCTTCCGCCACCCCGAAGACGCCCGCAGACCGCCCCATGGCTGAGCCACGCAACGCTTTCTATGCGCAATCCGGCGGGGTCACCGCCGTCATCAATGCTTCCGCCGCCGGCGTCATCGAGGCCGCGCGCGAGCACCGCGAGCACATCGACACGGTCTATGCCGGCGCCAACGGCATCCTGGGCGCGCTGCACGAGGAGCTGATCGATACCTCCGCGATGAGCGACGCCGACGTGGCCGCCCTCAAGCACACGCCGGCCGGCGTGTTCGGCTCCTGCCGCTACAAGCTCAAGGGCTTCGACAAGAACCTCGCCGAGTACGAGCGGCTCATCGAGGTCTTCAAGGCCTTCGACATCGGCTACTTCTTCTACAACGGCGGCGGCGACTCGGCCGACACCTGTCTCAAGATCAGCCAGCTGGGCGAGCGCATGGGCTACCCGATCCGCGCCGTGCACGTGCCCAAGACCATGGACAACGACCTGCCGCTGACCGACACCTGCCCCGGTTTCGGTTCGGTGGCCAAGTACACCGCGGTGTCCATCGCCGAGGCCAGCCTGGACATCGCCTCCATGGCGCGCAGCTCCACCAAGGTCTTCATCCTCGAGGTCATGGGCCGGCACGCCGGCTGGACCGCCGCCGCCGGCGGTCTCGCCGCCCGGCACGAGGGCGACGGACCGCAGATCCTGCTGTTCCCCGAGGTCGCCTTCGACCCGGAACGCTTCCTCGCGCGCGTGCGCGAGACCGTCGAGAAGGTGGGCTGGTGCACCATCGTCGCGTCCGAGGGCATCACCAACCCGGACGGCACGCTGTTCGCGGAGGCCGGCGGCACCGACGCATTCGGCCACAAGCAGCTCGGCGGCGTGGCAGCGCGGCTGGCCGATCTCGTCCGGAGCGAGCTGGGCTACAAGCACCACTACGCGGTCGCCGACTACCTGATGCGCTCGGCGCGCCACATCGCCTCCGGCACCGACCTCGCGCAGAGCTACGCGGTCGGCCGCGCCGCGGTGGAGAAGGCGGTGACCGGCAGCAGCGGCATCATGGTATCCATCGAGCGCGAGTCCGATTCGCCGTATCGCTGGTCCATCGGCGAGGCGCCGCTCGAGGATGTCGCCAACAACGAGCGCATGATGCCGCGGGAATTCATCAGCGAGGACGGCTTCCACATCACCGAGGCCTGCCGGCGCTACATGCTGCCGCTGATCCAGGGCGAGGCCTACCCGGACTACGCCGACGGCCTGCCGCAGTACTTCCGCTTCCGCCCGACGCTGGCGGAACCCCGCACCGGCCGCCGCTTCGAGGCGGCGTAGCCGGGCGTCCCGTCCCAGGCGCCGGCCCCGCGTCGCGCGCACCAACCCGACAACAAAGGGAGCACCACCGCATGAGCTTCAAGGACCTCGGCCCCGGCAGCAAGGCCCCGGATGAATTCCTCGTCGTCATCGAGATCGCCGCGCACGCCGGCCCGGTGAAGTACGAGGTGGACAAGGACACCGGCCTGCTGATCGTCGACCGCTTCATGAACGTGGCGATGCACTATCCGGCCAACTACGGCTATGTGCCCGGCACGCTCTACGACGACGGCGATCCGGTCGACGTGCTCGTGCTGACCCCGCACCCGATCGTGCCGGGATGCGCCATCAAGTGCCGCGCCGTCGCCGTGCTCGACACCGAGGACGAATCCGGCATGGACGCCAAGGTGCTGGCGGTGCCGACCGACAAGGTCTCCACCAAGTACTATGCGGACATGAAGGATCTGGCCGACGTGCCCGAGCGCCTCCAGAACGAGATCCGCCACTTCTTCGAGCGCTACAAGGATCTCGAGGAAGGCAAGTGGGTCAAGATCGCCGGCTGGCGCGACGCTGCGGCGGCGCGTGGCGAGATCACCAAGTCCATCGACGCCTACAAGGGCTGATCGGGATCTCGCGCGGCCCGGCGCTGCGCCCTCCCCCGGCCCCGGCTTACGCAGGAGCAGCCGCCATGAGCGAGATCATCGAGGAAAGCGGGAAGTCCGACGCCGCCGTGCCCGACGAGGGCACGGAGGGAGAGCGCAACGTCGTGCTGGTCGCCTACATCCTGCACGCCTGCGCGATCTTCACCGGGGTGACGGCCATCGTCGGCGTCATCATGAACCACCTCAAGGTCAACGACACCGAGAGCGCGTTCATCCGCAGCCACCACCGCTGGATGCTGCGCACCTTCTGGTGGGGCCTGCTGTGGTCGATCATCTGCGGGGTGCTGACCTTCATCTTCATCGGCATCCTCGGCTACTTCATCCTCGCGGTGTGGTGGATCTACCGACTGGTGCGCGGCTTCCTCGCCTATTCCGAGCGCCGCCCGCTGCCGCTGCCCAACTAGACGGGCCGGCCCGTTGCTGGGCGTCACCCTCGGCTATCTGAGCGCCGGCGGCCTGGCCGCAGCGGTCTTCCTCAACCTGGGCTGGCTGGTGCTCCCGGTGCTGCCGCTGCCGCTGCTCTGGCACGGCGTGCGTGGCGCCACCATGCGGGCCGAGCTGCCGCGCTCGCACGAGCGCGCGCTGTTCGGCTGCCACGTCTGGATGCTGGTCCTGCTCGGCCTGCTCTACGCACTGCCCATCGGCTGGGGCTACTCGGCCCTCGACCCCGAATCCGAGCTCGCCGCGCTGCTGGGCTCGCGCGACATCGAGGCCATCCTGCAGTGGCTCGAGCTCTGGCTGAAGGACCAGGCCGACTCGCCGGCCTTCGCCTTCAACCTCGCCTCGGGATTCGCGTGGTTCGCGGCCCACGCCGCGCTCAGCGCCGTCGTCGGCATCTTCCTGATGGTCAAGGTCCTGCGCCGCTTCCTGCGCTGGAGCGACCGGCTGCCCGCCTGACCAACTGCGCTGACTAGCCGCAGCGCTCGTCGAACGCCGCGCACACCCGGGCCACCTGGGCCTCCACCGGCTCCCGCCCGTCGATCACCAGCGTGCCCGGCGGCACCGGCTGGAAGCGCGACGCCACCTGCCGCACCAGCTTCGGCGTGCGCTCCTTGGAGCTGTGCACCTGCGCCCGCACCCGCTGCGTGGCGACGCGCAGGCTGACCCGCACCTCGACCGGGAGGAATGAGGCGCCGAAGGCCTCCGCCATGCCGGCCGCGGTGGCGCGATGCCGATCGGACGCGAAGGTCATGCCGTCCAGGATCGCGCCCTGCCCCGCCTCGAGCATGGCGCGCAGCGCCAGCCACAGCGCCGCCGTCGCCGCCGGCTTCTCGTCGACACCGGCCACGTGCTGCGGAAACATGCCCGCCCGGATGGCGTCGCGGTCCAGAATCGCCAGCCCGCTGGCCGTGCTCAGCCGCGCCGCCAGCGTCGACTTGCCGCTGCCCGGCAGCCCCATCAGCGCCACCACCGCGAAGGGCGGCGGGCGTGCGGTCACGGCGTCCGGTCCGGCGGCCACAGCCAGGCGGCACCGCGCACGCCCGAGCTGTCGCCGTAGCGCGCCGGCACCAGCCGGGTGTCGACCCGGTCCGAGAACACCCACTCGTCCCACAGCGCCGGCACGTGCCGATAGACACGATCCACCTTCGACAGGCCACCGCCGAGCACGATGACGTGCGGGTCGATGACATTGATGATGGTCGACAGCGCGCGCGCCAGCCGGTCCTCCCAGCGCGCCAGCGTGGCCATCGCCTGCTGGTCGCCGGCCTCGGCCGCGTCGCAGATCGCCTGCGCGCTTGCCGCATCGCCGCCGCCGCGACGGGCGTGATCCAGCACCATGCCCGGCCCGCAGCACCAGGTCTCGATCGAGCCGTAACGGCCGTCCCATCCCTTCGGACCCGGCACCTCGTCCCACTCCGGCCGCGGCCACGGCAGCGGGTTGTGCCCCCACTCGCCGGCAATCGCATTGGGCCCGTCGAGCAACCGCCCGTTGACGACCACCCCGCCACCGACACCGGTCCCGAGGATGACGCCGAACACGATGCCGGCGCCGGCACCGGCGCCATCGACGGCCTCCGACAGCGCAAAGCAGTCGGCGTCGTTGGCCACCCGCACGCGCGGCCCGAGCCCGGCCTCCAGGTCCGCGAGCAGATTGCGGTCGTTGAGGCACAGCGAGTTCGAGTTCTTCATCACCCCGCTGGCGCTGGATACCGCCCCCGGCGTGCCCGCACCGACCGGCGTACCGGACAGCCCGCTCTCGCGCTCGACCGCCGCGACCATCGCCACCACCTGCGCCACCGTCGCCTCGTAGTCACCCTTCGGCGTCGGCTCCCGGCGCCGCGCCACGAAGGCACCGCTGCCATCGAGCAGCGCGACCTCCGTCTTGGTGCCGCCGAGATCGACACCGATGCGATAGCTTGCCCCTGGCAACGAACAGCCCCCCTGAAATCCCAAGGATAGGCACAACGCGTAGAACGCCGGCCGGAATGGTCGATGCCCGGGCAGGGACCTCCAGTATCCCCTGCTTTCGCTCGCGGCCTAAACCGCTGCAGCCGTCGGAGGCTCTTTACGGCGACCCTCGGGCATCGAAACGCCATCGTAGCCGGATGCATGCAGCCTGCCAAAACCTCGCGAGCACACGCCCGTCGCGCTATGCTGATCGCAAGGTGCTGCGGCAAAGCCTCCCGGCAATAGCTGAGGGCAGACCTGGGGCCCAAAGGCTCCGTCGGTGGTCAGGGGAGCCCATCGCGCAGCGCCCATGGGGCGGTCCAGGTGCCGCCCCGCTCTGCGAGTGCCTGGCGACCGAACATTGCTTCCGTACGGTCATACCGCATGTGGCCGGTTGCTTTGGCCCTTCCATGGATCCCTATCGATCAGGCGCTGAGCATGCAGATCCGCTACTTGATCCGAACGGTAACTGGACTGACCAAGCGATTCAGTTGGCAATGCAAGAACGTTCCTCGCTCAGCGGGCAAGCTGCGCATCACTGGGACGTTGCCGGACAAGCACGAGAACGAGCGGTTTACGGATGAGGCACTAAGCGTGGCCGCGGGAATTTTCTCTGACCCGGCACTATCGACAGAGATGCGCCAGCTTCAGGAAGATTTCGATGCCGTCGACAACACCATCGAACGAATAGAGGCCGAAGAACGCGCTTCGGGCGTCGCTCCGGACGAGAAGTGGTGGCATTGATGGCATGAGGGCCCAGCGACCACTCAACCGTCGTACAGCATTAACACCACCCAGGCTGGGTTCGGCCCTGCGCGCGCACCAGGCACGGATCGCCTGCAACGGCGGCTTTGCGCCCGCAGGTGACTCATCCTCGCTTGAGCGGGGAACACAGGGTCACGCCCTCGATGTTGTAGTAATAGACCGGTTCATCCGCGCGTGCGCGGGGAACACGGATCGTGCGGCGTACCGGATTGCTGGGCGTCCGGTTCATCCGCGCGTGCGCGGGGAACACAGGGGCATCGGGTGCTGGATGAAGCCACCGGACGGTTCATCCGCGCGTGCGCGGGGAACACTCCAGATCGGTGGACTTATACCAGTCGTAGACCGGTTCATCCCCGCGTGCGCGGGGAACACTCGGACAGCGGTTCGTAGGGATTCCCCTCGACCGGTTCATCCCCGCGTGCGCGGGGAACACATGGCGTCCAGCTCGCCCTCGGTGATGACCACCGGTTCATCCCCGCGTACGCGGGGAACACCGAACGTGTAACTCGGCTGCTCCCCGTGGTGCCGGTTCATCCCCGCGTGCGCGGGGAACGCGCCGCACGCTAGGTCTGCGTCGACTACGTCTCCGGTTCATCCCCGCGTGCGCGGG
>NZ_JAGLEJ010000050.1 GCF_023145115.1 Algiphilus sp. | reverse complement strand
CCGGAGATAGAAGGGGCCAGCTCATGGAAGCGTTGAACAGCGTCTACGAGATGCTGAACATGACGTCCTTCAACGATTTCGTTGCCGAGCAGCTGCCCAAGTTCAAGGAGCATCGGACGCTGCTCTACTTCCATGCGGCCGGCATGGGGACGGCGCTGGCGGTCGGTGCCTTCCAGTTCGTGCCCGCCCTGCGCCTGCGGTGGTTCCGGGTGCACCAGTCGATCGGGGTCGTCTACATGGCGGCTGCGCTCATCGGCTCCTTCGCCGGCGGGGTATTCGCCGTCGTGCTTCCCGCGGAACCAGGCATGGCGGCGGTCGTGGCCATCGTTGGTGTCGCCACGACCACCTTCTGCTTCACTGCCATGGGCTTACTGCGGTTGCTGCAGGGTGACTTCACGCATCACGGCGAATGGATGATCCGCAGCTTCAGCCAGACGCTCTCCGGCACGACTCTGCGCATCATGATCATCGGCATGGACTATGCCGGTCTACCCTGGCATGAGAACTACATGATCGCACTGTGGATGTGCTGGGTACCGAACATGGTCGTCGCCGAAGTCATCATCCAGTACCGCCGGGCACGAAGAAATGGTGAACCCTTCCTGGGCCCGTCTCCCCGGGCCGCAGGAGTGGCCTAGCGTGGCCCGCGCTTCCGGTGCAAGCCGCTGGACGCGGGCTCAGCCGGCCATCAGCGCGTCGATGCGGGCCGCGCAGATGAAGTCGTTCTCGGACAGACCGCCTATGGCGTGCGTCGTGAAGGTGACGTTGGCGTAGTTGTAGCCGAAGGCGATATCGGGGTGGTGATCCTGCTGATTCGCCACCCACGCCACCGCGTTGATGAAGGCCATGGTGCGATAGAACTCCGCGAACCGGAACTCGGCCCGGATGGATTTGGCGTCGTCGGCCAGTGTCCAGTTGCCGGCCAGTTCGCCGAGCATGCGTTCGGCCGCCGCGCGATCCAGCGCGTCGACGCCGCCCTCGCAGGGCTTGCAGGTCTTCTGGCTCAGTTCGGTCGTCATGCCTACCTCCTTCGCTTGCGCGTGGGAGTGCGCTACCGGGTGCGCTGCTCGAGGTCCGCCGCGATGGCGGCAGTCGCCATCGTCAGCACGTTGTTGAGGTCGGAACCGGCCTCGTAGTTTGCCGAATGCAGCGTGCGCACTCGACCTTCCCGGACGAAGTCGAAGGCGCGTCGCCACTTGTCCGGTCGCTGCGGGTCGTAGACCGCGATCGGCGTGCCGCCGTTCTGCTCCAGCAGCGAAAAGCAGGGAATGTCGGTATAGCCGTCGCCGACGAAGATCATGTTGGCCAGCGGCACGCGTAGTCGTTCCGCCGGGATGCGGCGGTTGACCGCGAACGGGTTGCGGTCGGCCTCGGCCCCGATGAGCCCCTTCTGCACATGGAACAGATAGCGCGTCTTGTCGGTGAAGCTGACCACGCGTCTCGCGAAACGCGCCGCGTCGTCGGCGCCGTAGGCGAACTCCGAGCTCCATATGGCGGTGAACGCGTCGGCGATGCCGGTCGCGCGCAGTACATCGCCGATTCCGCTGGAAATGACGTAGAACTCGAGCTGGGCGCGCGGATTCTCGCTGTGCGCCGCCGCACGCAGGTGTGCGAACAGCTCGGGCACGCCGCGATGCAGGGGCGCGATCGCGCCCCACTCGGCGAAGCTCTCGCGGGTCAGGGGGCGGCAGCGACCCGCGCGCGCGGCCTCGATCATCGCGAACATGTAGGCCGGTACCGGATCCCAGCCCTCGGTGATCAGCGGCGCGACGTCCTCGGCCCAGAAAGCGCCGACATCGCCGATGCCGGCCCAGTCGAGGAAGCCGGTCGTGGTGTCGGGGGCGAGGGTATCGTCGAAGTCGAAGACGATGGCGATGGTTTCCTGCATCGGCGTGAGACTAGCACGCGTCCGGTGCGGCATTTGCTAGTCTTGCCGGCTCTTCCGGCGTACCCGGAACCCCCTGACCGTCATGAGCCAAGCGCGCCCCAACAGCAGCAACCTGATCTGGATCGACCTCGAGATGACCGGGCTGGACACCACCAGCGACCGCATCATCGAGATCGCCACCATCGTGACCGACAGTCACCTCGAGATCCTCGCGGAAGGGCCGGAGATCGCGATCCACCAGAGCGACGAGGTCCTCGACGGCATGGACGCGTGGAACACGCGGCAGCACAACGTGTCGGGCCTGGTCGAGCGCGTGCGCGCCTCCCGTCACAGCGAGGCCGATGCCGAGGCGGAGACCCTGGCGTTCCTCCGCGAGTGGGTGCCCGAGCGGTCCTCCCCCATGTGCGGCAACAGCATCTGTCAGGATCGCCGCTTCATGGCGCGCCTGATGCCGACACTGGAAGCGCATTTCCACTATCGGCACATCGACGTCTCGACCCTCAAGGAGCTCGCCACGCGCTGGGCACCCGGGGTCGCCGGTGGGCTGACCAAGCAGACCAGCCATCGCGCCATGGACGACATCCGCGATTCCATAGCCGAGCTGCGCCACTACCGCACGCATTTCCTGAATCTGCCCCAGTAGATGGAAATCATCCGCGGGCTCCACAACATCCGCGACCGGCATCACGGTTGCGCCCTGGCGATCGGCAACTTCGACGGCGTGCATCTGGGGCACCAGGCGCTGCTCGAACGCTTGCGCGCGCAGGCCGGTGCGTGCGCCAGCGTGCCCGCGGTGCAGAGCTTCCGGCCGACCGCGGCGGCCTGGTTCGACCCCGACAATGCGCCGCCGGCCGTGCTGCCCGTGCGCGACACCGCGCGCGAGCTGGCCGCCCAGGGTGTGCAGCGCTGGTCCTGCCTGCGCTTCGACGGCCGCTTCGCACGCTTTGCGCCCGAGGCCTACATCGAGGAGGTGCTGGTCCGGCGGCTCGGCGTCGTCGCGGTGATCGTCGGGGCCGACTTCCGCTTCGGCGCGCAGCGGGCCGGCGACGTCGCCATGCTGCGCGCCGCCGGCGAGCGGCACGGATTCGCCGTGGAGTCGGTCGACGATGTCGCGGTGGGGGAGGGGCGCGCCAGCTCCACCCGACTGCGCGAGCACCTCGGCGCCGGGGACCTCGCCGCTGCCGAGACACTGCTCGGTCGGCGCTACGCGCTCAGCGGCGTCGTGCGCAGCGGTCAGCGCCTGGGGCGCGATCTCGGCGCCGCCACCGCCAACCTCGGCTTCCGCGAGCGGCTGGCCCTGCGCCACGGGGTCTATGCGGTGCGCATGGCCTGCGATGGCGCCGAGTGGCCGGGCGTGGCGAACTTCGGCACGCGGCCCACGGTCGGTGGCGACCGGCCGCGACTCGAGGCGCATGCGCTGGCAGACACCGGCGCGCTCTATGGGCGACAATTGACAGTGACCTTCCATCAATTCATCCGCGCCGAACAGCGCTTCGATTCGCTGGACGCGCTCTCCCGGCAGATTCGCGCCGACGTCGAGGCGGCGCGCGCGCACTTCGGACTCTCAGCGTGAGCGAAGCCCCCGACTACAAGCAGACCCTGAACCTGCCGAAGACCGCGTTCGAGATGCAGGCCAAGCTGGCGACCCGCGAGCCCGAGCGGCTGGCGCGCTGGCAGAGCGAGCGTCTCTATCATCGGGTCCAGACCGCCACGGCCGACCGCCCCGGATTCCTGCTCGTGGATGGCCCGCCGTACGCCAACGGCGATATCCACATCGGCCACGCGGTCAACAAGATTCTCAAGGACATCATCGTCAAGTCCGCGCGGCTGGACGGCTCGCATGCGGTCTTCGTGCCGGGCTGGGACTGCCACGGGCTGCCCATCGAGCTGCAGGTCGAGAAGAAGCACGGCAAGGTCGGCGACAAGCTCGATCCGGCCGCCTTCCGCGCCCGCTGCCGCGAGTACGCCGGCGAGCAGGTCGACCGCCAGCGCGTCGATTTCGAGCGACTGGGCGTGCTGGCCGACTGGGACAACCCCTACCTGACCATGCATCCGGCCTTCGAGGCGGAGCAGCTGCGCGCGCTCGGGGACATCGTTGCGCGCGGTCACGTCGTCCGCGGCTTCAAGCCGGTGCACTGGTGCCTGGACTGCGGCTCCTCGCTCGCCGAGGCCGAGGTCGAGTACGCGGAGAAGCGCTCGCCCGCCATCGACGTGCGCTTCGCGGCGGCCGATCCGGGCGAGCTGGCGGCGCGCTTCGGCGTCGACGCGGGCGGACCGGTGGACTTCGTCATCTGGACGACGACGCCGTGGACGCTGCCCGCCAATCAGGCCCTCTGCGTCAATGCCGAGCTGGAATACGCCTGGCTGTCGGTCGCCGACGGACCCGATCTGATCGTCGCCGCCGATCTCGCCGAGGCGGTCGCGGCGCGCGCCGGGCTGGAGGTGCGGAGCCTCGCGCACGTGGCGGGCGCGGCGCTGGAGGGCGCGCGCGCGCAGCATCCCTTTGCCGAGCGCGACGTCCCGGTGGTGTGCGGCGAGCACGTCACGCTCGATGCCGGCACCGGCATCGTGCACACGGCGCCCGGACACGGCGCCGACGACTTCGTGGTCGGCCGGCAGTACGGTCTCGAGACCCTCAACCCGGTCGGCGGCAACGGTGTCTTCGCGGCCGACACGCCGATCGTCGGCGGCCAGCACGTGCGCAAGGCGGACGCGTCCATCGTCGAGGCGCTGCGCGCGAGCGGCCGGCTGCTGCACGACGCGCCCTTCGATCACAGCTATCCGCACTGCTGGCGGCACAAGACGCCGCTGATCTTCCGCGCCACCCCGCAGTGGTTCGTGTCGATGGATGCCGCCGGTCTGCGCGACGACGCGCTGCGCGCCGTCGATGCCACCCAGTGGATTCCGGCCTGGGGCGAGGCACGCATCCGCGGCATGGTCGAGGGCCGGCCCGACTGGTGCATCTCGCGCCAGCGCACCTGGGGCGTGCCCATGGCGGTGTTCATCGACCGCGAGACCCAGCAGCTGCATCCGGACACGCCGGCGCTGCTGGCGCGCGTGGCGGACGCCGTCGAGCGCGACGGCCTCGAAGCCTGGTTCGGCAGCACACCGGCCGACTGGGGCATCGACGAGACGCGCTACGAAGCCAGCACCGACACCCTGGACGTCTGGTTCGACAGCGGGGTCGTGCATCGCTGCGCACCGCGCTCGACCGGTGGGCAGGCCACCGACGCGGTGGCGGACATCTATCTGGAGGGCTCGGACCAGCACCGCGGCTGGTTCCAGTCCTCGCTGCTGACCAGCGTCGCCATGCACGGCCGCGCACCGTACCGGTCCGTGCTCACGCACGGCTTCACGGTCGACGAGCAGGGCCGCAAGATGAGCAAGTCGGCGGGCAACGTGGTGCCGCCGCAGCAGGTCATGAAGACCCTGGGCGCGGACATCCTGCGCCTGTGGGTGGCCAGCGCCGACTATTCGGGCGAGATCGCCATCTCCGACAACCTGCTCAAGCGCGTTGCCGAGGCCTACCGGCGCGTGCGCAACACGCTGCGCTTCGTGCTCGGCAACCTGCACGACTTCGACCCGGCCCGCGATGCGCTGGCGCCGGACGCCATGCTGCCCGGCGATGTCTGGGCGCTGGGCGAGGCAAAGGCCATGCAGGCGCAGTTGCAGGCGGCGTACGGCCGGCGCGAGCTGCACGCGGTCTATCAGAAGCTGCACAACTACTGCGTGGTCGACCTCGGCGGCCTGTATCTGGACGTGCTCAAGGATCGGCTCTACACCACCGGAACCGATTCAGCGGCGCGTCGCTCGGCGCAGACCGCGCTCTGGCACATCGGCGAAGCGCTGGTGCGCTGGATCACGCCCATCCTGTCCTTCACCGCGGACGAGGCCTGGGAAGCGCTGCCCGGGGCGCGCGACGAGACCGTCTTCGTGCAGCGCTGGTGGGCATTCCCGGAGCTTCCCGGCGCGAGCCTCGACTGGCAGGCGCTGCGCGCCCTGCGCGGCGCGGTCAAGAAGCAGCTCGAGGAGGCCCGCAGCGCCGGTCACATCAAGGGCGATCTGGACGCCTGCGTCACGGTCTGGACCGACTCCGGGCGCCTGGGCGCGGCGATGGACGCGCTCGGCGACGAGATGCGCTTCTGGCTGCTGACCTCGGACGTGGTGCGCGCCGGCGAGCGCGACCCGGCCATGCATGTCCACACGCTGGATGACGGAACGACGCTGGGCGTGGCGATCGCGCGCAGCGAGCACGACAAGTGCGTGCGCTGCTGGCACCGGCGCGCCGATGTCGGTGCCGATGCCGCCCATCCGGCGCTGTGCGGTCGCTGCGTCGAGAACGTGGCGGGCGCCGGCGAGCACCGCCGGGTGGTCTGATGCGCATCCGCAACGCCCACTGGCTGTGGCTTTCGGCGGGCCTGATCCTGCTCGACCAGATCAGCAAGCAGCTCATCCACCGGCATCTGGACTGGTACGAGCAGATCGCGGTGCTGCCGCACTTCAACATCGTGCACCTGCGCAACACCGGGGTCGCGTTCTCCATGTTCGCCGGCAACTCGCAGCTGCCCTTCATCCTGCTGGCGCTCGCGGTGGCGGTGGGCATCCTGATCTGGCTGCGGCGCAATCCGTCCGGGCAACCGCTGGTGGCGGTGTCGCTGTGTCTCATCCTGGCGGGCGCCATCGGCAACGCCATCGATCGCGCAGCGCGCGGCTATGTCATCGACTTCCTGGACTTCTACTGGGGCAGCTGGCACTTCGCGGCTTTCAACGTGGCGGACATGGCGATTACCATCGGCGCCGCATTGATGATCCTGGACGCCCTACTGGACTGGCGACGCAGCCGCAGGGGCGGGAGCGAATCGTGAAGATACTGCTGGCCAATCCGCGCGGCTTCTGTGCCGGCGTCGATCGCGCCATCGACATCGTCGAGCGGGCCCTCGAGGCCTTCGGCGGCCCCATCTACGTGCGGCACGAGGTGGTGCACAACCGCTTCGTGGTCGACGATCTGCGCGCCAAGGGCGCGGTCTTCGTCGAGGAGGTCGACGAGATCCCCGACGGCGCGCTGTGCATCTTCTCGGCGCACGGTGTCTCGCAGGCGGTGCGCGAGGCGGCGGCATCGCGCGACTTGACGGTCTTCGACGCCACCTGCCCGCTGGTGACCAAGGTGCACATCGAGGTCACGCGCTACGCGCGCGAGGGCCGCGAGGTGATTCTCATCGGCCACGCCGGGCATCCCGAGGTCGAGGGCACGATGGGGCAGTTCGACGCCTCCCACGGCGGTCGGATCATGCTGGTCGAGACGCCCGACGACGTCGCGAGGCTGGACATCGGCGATCCCGACCGGCTCGCCTTCGTGACGCAGACCACGCTGTCGATGGACGACACCGCCCGCATCATCGATGCGCTGCGCGGGCGCTTCCCTCAGATTTCCGGGCCGCGCAAGGACGATATCTGCTACGCCACGCAGAACCGGCAGGATGCGGTGCGCAGCCTCTCGGAGAAGGCCGAGCTGGTGCTGGTGGTGGGTTCGCGCAACAGCTCGAACTCGAACCGCCTCAGCGAGCTGGCCGCGGCATGCGGCGCGCGCGCCTACCTGATCGACGGGCCGACCGACATCCAGCCGGAATGGCTCGCCGGGACCGCCACCGTCGGCGTCACGGCCGGCGCGTCGGCACCGGAGGTGCTCGTCCAGCAGGTCGTGGAGCGACTACGCGCGCTGGGCGGACACACCGTGGACGAGCAGCAGGGCGTGCGCGAGGACGTCGTCTTCTCGCTGCCGCGCAATCTGGCGCGAGCCCTCGAAGAGCGCAGCACCTCGCTGCGCGGCGGTGGCTGAGCGGATCGCGCGGGACGCGCTCGGCGTCGCACCCGCCGCGCCCCGGAAGCGCGCGCCGTCCGAAGCGGGGCGGCCATGAACGCGCCGCGCCATGACGCCATCGTCGTCGGCGGCGGGGCGGTCGGCATGTGCTCGGCACTGGCCCTCGCGCAGAGCGGGCGGCGCGTGGCGGTACTCGACCGCGGGCTCGCCGGCGCCGAATCGTCCTGGGCGGGCGCCGGCCTGCTGGCACCAATGCGGCCCTGGGACTATCCGGCCTCGATCTGGCGGTTGTGCGTGGAGAGCCGCGCGCTGTATCCCGCCCTGGCCGACACGCTGCTGCGCGCCACCGGCATCGACGTCCAGTTCCTCGAATGCGGCGCACGGCTGCACGATCCGCGCTGCCACGCCCGCGCCACGGACTGGCTGGAGCGGCAGGGGCTGGCCTACACTTGGGAGCGCGACCGCGGCATCGATTGGCTGCGTATGCCCTGGTTCGGGCAGATCCGCAATCCGCGCCTGGTGAAGGCGCTGCGCATGGCGCTGCCGGGCATCGGCGTGACGGTGCTGGAGCATGCGGCCATGCGGCGGCTGCGTGTCGATGGCGACGGGCGCGTGACCGGCGTCGAGGCCCGGCGGGACGGGGAGACGCTGGTGCTGGATGGCGCCGACGTGGTGCTCGCCACCGGGGCGTGGAGCGGCGGCATCGTGCCCGACGCGCCCCCGGTTACCCCGGTGCGCGGGCAGATGCTGTTGCTGGCGACACCGCGACCACTGCCCGCCGGCGTCTGGCTGCTTCCGGACAGCTATCTGGTGGTGCGGGCGGACGGGCGCTGTCTGCTCGGTGCGACGCTGGAGGACGCCGGTTTCGACAAGACCGTCACCGCGTCCGCGCGCGTGCGGCTGCGCGACAGCGCGGAGCGCTGGCTGCCGGAACTGCGCGGGGCCACGGTGGTGCAGCAGTGGTCGGGTCTGCGGCCCGGCATCACCGATGGCGAGCCGGTGATCGGTGCCGACGCCACGCGCCCCGGCCTGTGGTGGAACACCGGGCACTACCGCAACGGCCTGGCGATGGCGCCGGCATCGGCCCGGCGGCTGACCGCGGCCATGGACGGCGCGGCCGGCGGGTAGGGCGGCTCAGCCTTCCGGAGGGCGTGTCGCCTGCATGGCGGGCAGTGCCGCGGCATCGGCATACCAGCCCACCAGCGACGGCGCGCTCGACCGCCAGTCGACGGTCGGCAGACGGAAATCGAGATAGCCCAGCAGCACGGCGACCGTTATGGCGTAGGGATCGGCATCGGCCGGCGACTGTTCAGGCGGCTCCGCCGCCACCGCTGCCATTCCGCGCGCGATCACCCCGCGCTGTCGATCGACATGGGCCTGCGAGCGCTGTCCGGTGGGGCGACGCCCCTCCAGCACGATGGCGGCACAGGCGTCGACCACGCCCTCGGCGATGGTCAGCCGTCGGGCGCGTTCCCAGTCACCGGCGGCGGCCGGCATGGCGCGGCCTTGGCGGGCCAGGAGGTAGCCGAGGATCAGGCTGCTGTCCGGCAGCACCAGCTCGTCTGGGCCCACCAGCACCGGGATCTTCGACAGCGGGTTGTGGGCGAGAAGCGCCTCGGGGCTGTCGAAGGGATTGACGACCGCCTCATGGATGTCGTCGGCGGCCCCGAGCACGCGCGCCATGACGCGCACGCGTCTGGCATAGGGCGAGGTGAGGCTGCAGTAGAGCGTGAGCGTCATGGCACCGTCCGGATGGTGACCGCGGCGGGCCGGAATGCCCGCCGCGGACGCCGGATGGTGCCAGTCTCAACCCAGCTGGTCGAGGTACTTCTCGGCGTCGAGCGCCGCCATGCAGCCGGTGCCGGCCGAGGTCACGGCCTGTCGGTAGACATGGTCCATGATGTCGCCGGCCGCGAACACGCCCGGGACGCTGGTGGCGGTGGCGTTGCCCTCGGTGCCCGACTGGACCTTGATGTAGCCGCCGGCCATGTCGAGCTGGCCCTGGAACAGGTCGGTGTTGGGCTTGTGACCGATGGCAATGAACACGCCGCTGACGTCGAGTTCGCGGGTGCCGTCCTCCTGCGTGGCGCGCAGCCGCGCCCCGTTGACGCCCTGCTCGTTGCCGAGCACTTCGTCCAGCGTGTGGTTCCAGACGATCTCGACCTTGCCCTCGGCCTCGCGGGCGAAGAGCTTGTCGTGCAGGATCTTCTCGCCGCGGAACTGGTCGCGCCGGTGAACGACGTAGACCTTGCGCGCGATGTTGGAGAGATACAGCGCTTCCTCGACCGCGGTGTTGCCGCCACCGATGACCGCCACGTCCTGCTCCTTGTAGAAGAAGCCGTCGCAGGTCGCGCAGGCGGAGACACCCTTGCCCTTGAAGGCCTCCTCGGAGTCGAGACCGAGGTACATGGCCGAGGCGCCGGTCGCGATGATGAGCGCGTCGCAGGTGTAGCTACCGACGTCGCCGGTCAAGGTGAAGGGCCGGTTGCCGACATCGACGGCATTGATGTTGTCGTAGATCAGCTCGGTCCCGAAGCGCTCGGCGTGCTTGCGCATGCGCTCCATCAGGTCGGGCCCGAGCAGGCCCTCGACGTCACCCGGCCAGTTGTCGACCTCGGTGGTCGTGGTCAGCTGGCCGCCGACCTCGAGACCGGTGATCAGCGCCGGCGAGAGGTTGGCCCGCGCGGCGTAGACCGCGGCGGTGTAGCCCGCCGGTCCCGAGCCCAGGATGATGAGGGGGTGGTGATTCTTGTCGCTCATTGCGGGTTGCCTGGATGAAGTGGTGCCATCGCGCAGACGAAGAAGGCCCGGGGAGGCGAAAGCCGTCCCCGGGCCTTTCGCTCGCGGTTGAAGCGGAGCGGCTGGGTAGCGGCCTTACAGCGAGGACGCGTTCTTGGCCAGGTAGCTGGCGACGCCGTCGGCGTCCGCCTTCATGCCTTCCTGACCCTTCTGCCAGCCCGCCGGGCAGACCTCGCCGTGCTTCTCGTGGAACTGCAGGGCGTCGATCACGCGCAGCATGTCGTCGACATTGCGGCCGAGCGGCAGATCGTTGACGGTCTGGTGGCGCACGACGCCATCCTTGTCGATCAGGAAGGACGCGCGGAACGCGACACCGTCCTGCGGGTGCTCGATGCCGTAGGCGCGGCAGATCTCGTGCTGCACGTCCGCCACCATCGGGAAGCCGACCTCGCCGATGCCGCCCTTGTCGGCCGGCGTGTTGCGCCAGGCGAAGTGCGTGAACTGGCTGTCGATGGAGACGCCGACCAGCTGCACGTCACGCTCCTCGAAGGCGCCGCGACGGTTTTCGTGCGCGATGATCTCGGACGGGCAGACAAAGGTGAAGTCCAGGGGCCAGAAGAACAGCACGGCGTACTTGCCGCGCAGCTCCGACAGCTTGAAGCTCTCCGTGATGCTGCCATCGCCAAGGACGGCTGCTGCGGTGAAATCCGGGGCCTGGCGCCCAACGAGTACGCTCATCGATAAACTCCTTCGCTAGCTGTTGCAGGGATGAAAACCGGGGGCGGGCGCCGGCGGCGCACCGCTCGAAAGTGCGCGAAGCTTAGGAAACTCCGCGCCGTCAGCACAATCCCATCTAGACTAACGCACGTATAGCGCGAATCAATTACCACGACCACGCCCCGCGACCGCCCGCGCGGTCGTCCGCGACGCAAGGACTATCCACCGTGAGTGCAGAATCGAGCCAGAAGGGCCCGCTGAGACGGTTCGCGGCGCGCATCAGCGCCATCTTCCTGTTCATCTACCGCACGCTGTTCCTGATCAGCATCATGCTCGGCATGGTGCTGGCGTGGCTGATCTGGAGCGGCGGACCGAGCGTCCAGGTCGAGGACAATGTCGGCCTGGTGATCGCCCCCACCGGCGCGCTGGTCGAGAAGGTCGAGGCCGACCCGTTCCAGCAGGCGCTGTCCCAGTGGGCCGGGGAGCCTCCCGCGCAGACCGCCATATCGGACGTGGTCGATGCCTTCGACCGGGCCCGCGAGGACGACCGCATTCCCTTCGTGGTGCTCAAGCTCGACGAGCTCGGCAGCGCCGGCATCGCCGCCATCGACGAGATCGCGCGCGCCGCCCGGCGCTTCCGGGATGCCGGCAAGAAGGTCTACGTCTGGGCCGACAGCCTCACGCAGCCCCAGTACGGACTCGCCGCCCAGGCGGACGAGATCGCGCTCGATCCCTTCGGTGCGGTCTGGATCGAGGGCTACTCGGTCTATCCGAACTACTTCGCAGATCTCTTCGGCAAGATCGGCGTGGATATCGAGGTCTTCCGCGTCGGCGAGTTCAAGTCCGCGGTCGAGCCGTTCATCCGGAACGACATGAGCGATGCCGCGCGGCGCGCCAATGCCGCCTGGCTGGAGGTGCTGTGGAACGGCTACCTGCAGCGCGCGAGCCACGTCCGCGAGGATGTCGCCTCGGCGGTTCCCGAGCTGCTGTCCGCACTGCCGGAGCGCATCGAGGCCGCGGATGGCGACATCGCGGCGATGGTGCAGGACGCCGGCATCGTCGACCGGCTCGAGACGCTGGGCGCCTTCCGTTCGCGCATGGGCGAGACCGTGGGCATGGACGAGGACGGACACGGCAGCTTCCGGCAGATCCACTTCCGCCACTATCTCCAGGCGACGCGCGAGCGCGCCGGTGCCGACCCCGCGGCCCCCGAGGTCCGGCTGGTCACGGTCCAGGGCATGATCGTGGACGGTCGCGGCGAGCCCGGTACCGCCGGCGGCGACCGCATCGCCGAGACGCTCAACGCGGCCCGGCGCGACGACAAGGTGCGCGCGGTGGTGCTGCGCATCGATTCGCCGGGCGGAAGCGTGCTCGCTTCCGAACGGATCCGGCGCGCCGTCGTGGCGTTGCAGGACGCGGGTAAACCGGTGGTGGCCTCGATGGCCACGCAGGCGGCCAGCGGAGGCTACTGGATCGCCATGGATGCCGATGCCATCTACGCCTACGACGCCACGATCACTGGCTCGATCGGTGTCTTCGGGCTCTGGATGAGCGTATCGGATGCGCTGGAGAAGGTCGGCATCGGCAGCGACGGTGTAGGCACCACGCCGGTGGCCGGCGCCCTGCGTCCCGACCGCCCCCTCGGCGAGGACATGGCGCGTGTGCTGCAGAGCGGCGTCGAGCATGCCTACGGTCGCTTCATCGCCGGCGTGGCCACTGGGCGCGAGATGCCCGAGGCTGCGGTGGAGCGCGTTGCACAGGGCCGCGTCTGGAGCGGGCAACAGGCGCTGGAACGCGGACTGGTCGACGCCCTCGGCGGTCTGCGCGAGGCGGCGGACCGGGCCGCGGAGCTCGCCGGCCTCGAGGCCGACCATTACCGTCTGACACCGCCTTCCGCGCCACGCCCGGGCGTGTTCTCGATGCTCCAGCATCTGTCGGGCGGCATCCTGTCGCTGGCCGACACCTTCGGTGCGCAGGCCTTGCTGGCGGGCTGGGCACGCGACGCGCTGCCCGGCAGCGACGCCGCCGCGCTGCTGGCCGCGTGGCCGGCCGATCCCGCGGGCCGCTATGCGCTGTGCGAATGCCGCGTGACCGCCGGCGGGCTGCCGGCCTCGCAGGGGGCGCTGCCGGGGCCGCGATGAGCCGGGAGCTGCCGCCCCTCTTCTGCGCCGAGTCCGGCGACGGCGAACCGGTACTGCTCATTCACGGACTGGGCGCGAGTCATCGGGACTGGCGCGATGTCATGCCGGCGCTCGCCCCGCATTACCGCGTCCTGGCGCCCGACCTGCGCGGGCACGGCAGCAGCCCGCGGCAGCGCCCCTACAATCCGGAGCGCTTCGCCGCCGACATGCGTGCGCTGCTCGACGCGCGCGGCGTCGATCGGGTCGACGTGGTGGGGCACAGCATGGGCGGCGCCGTGGCGTTGTGCCTGGCGCTGTGCGCGCCGGAGCGCGTGCGGCGTCTCGTCATCGCCAACAGCGTGCCGAGCTTCCGCCCGCGCCGTCCGGCGGAGATCGCCGAGATCGCCTTCCGCATCGGCATGATGGGGGTGCTCGGTCCGAAGCGGCTGGGCCGGATCATGGCGCGCCGCATGTTCCCGGACCCCGGGCAGGAAGCGCAGCGTGCGCTTCTCGAGGAACGCGCCGAACGCAATCGGCGCGGCGTCTATCTGGAGAGCCTGATTGCGCTGAGCCGGTGGTCGGTGCGCGAGCGGCTCGATGCCGTCACCATGCCCGCCCTGGTGATCGCGTCGGGGCACGACTATTTCCCGGTCGATGACAGCGAGCGCTTCGCCGCCGAACTGCCGGACGGGCGCCTGCACATCTTCCCCGACGCCCGCCACGGCCTGCCGCTGGAGCACGGCGAGGCGATGGCGGAGATCATCGCGGCATTCCTCCGGGAGTAGGGTGGACAGCGGTTGGCGTGCGGCCGGGCGGACATTCGGGCCGGCGATGCGCGAAACCGTGGTGCGTCCGCCACGGTCGTGTCCCACGACGTGGTGTA
>NZ_JAGLEJ010000049.1 GCF_023145115.1 Algiphilus sp. | reverse complement strand
TCCCCCGAGGGCGGGGGAGAGGGCAGTCCCATCATGTCTCTGCCTCGGCCCGCACACGCCGAAGCCGCGCGAGCCGTGGTTGCTCCCTTCTCCCCGCCGGGGAGAAGGGGCGGGGATGAGGGGGCGCGCATGCGCGGCGCACCCGGCCGGCTTGCGCCGACACGGCCTCATCACACCTTCGCTCCCGGGGTTGGAAGCGGGGCCGTCTTCCCTTGGCTGAGCGCTGGACATGGTCGGGGTACGCAGAGTGGTGGCGGCGACGCCGGTCAGCCGTCGCCGCTGTCCTTGAGGCGCTCGACCAGCGCGGCGCAGAGCGCCTCCAGTCGCGTCTCGTCCTCGACCGGGCGCTGGCTGGCGTCGGTGATGTAGAAGATGTCCTCGGCGCGCTCGCCGATGGTGGCGATCTTCGCGGCGTCGAGGCGCACGCCGTGGTCGGCGAAGACTTCGCCCACCCGCGAGAGCAGGCCGGGGCGGTCGGCGCTGACCAGCTCGATGACGGTGCGGTCGCGGCCGTCGTCCTGGTAGTGGTGCGCCACCGTCGGCGTGTTGAAGTGGCGCAGCTGGCGCGAGGGGCGCTGCGACACGCGCACGCTGTGCAGCTCTGGCCCGGTCAGCTTGGACTGCAGCGCGCTGCGGATCTCGTCGCGGCGCTGGTCGCTGTCGATGGCGCCGCCATCGCCCTCGACCACGACGTAGGAGTCCAGCGCGTAGCCGTCGGCGGTGGTGTTCAGGCGGGCGTCCAGGATGGTCAGGCCGAGCTGCGCGAGCACGCCGGTGGTGACCGCGAACAGCAGGTCGCGGTCGCGGGTGTAGACGAACACCGTGGTGCCGCGCTCGGCGACGTCGTCGACCAGCGCCAGCGTGCCGCCGCTCTCGGCGCCGAGCAGCGCGGGCAGGTGCCAGGCGAGCTCGTCCGGGGTGTGGCGCATGAAGTAGTCGGCATCGAACCGCTTCCATACCGACTCGGCGCGCTCGGGCGGGATGCCGGAAGCCGCCAGCGCCTGCTCGCGGCGCTCGCGCACCACCTCGCGGGTGTCCTGCGGATTCTCGGTGCCGCGGTCGAAGGCCGCCGCGGTGGCGCGGTAGAGCTCCTCGAGCAGCGCCTTGCGCCAGCTGTTCCAGAGCTTGGGGTTGGTGGCGCGGATGTCGGCGCAGGTCAGCAGGAAGAGGTAGTCCAGCCGCGCGCGCGAACCCACCTTCTGGGCGAAGTCGTTGACGATCTCGGGGTCCGAGATGTCCTGACGCTGGGCGGTCAGCGACATCAGCAGGTGATTGCGCACCAGCCAGTCCACCAGCTCGGCGTCGGCGTGCGACAGGCCGTGTTCCAGGCAGAAGCGGCGCGCGGTCTCGGCGCCGAGCGTGGAGTGGTCGCCGCCCTGGCCCTTGCCGATGTCGTGGAACAGGCCGGAGAGGTACAGCAGGTCGCGCCGCGGCACGCGCTGCATGACCTTGTGCGCGAAGGGCAGTTCCTCGCGGAAGCGCTGCATGGCCATGCGGCGCAGGTTGCGCACCACGTAGAGGGTGTGCTCGTCCACGGTCAGGGTGTGGAAGAGGTCGTACTGCATGTGGCCGATGACCCGGCCGAAGGACGGCAGATAGCGGCCCAGCACGCCGTAGCGGTTCATGCGGCGCAGCGCGCGCGTCAGGCCGCGGCCCTCGCGGAACATGGTGATGAACAGCTCGCGGGCGTGCACGGTCTCGCGCAGGCCCTCGTCCACCAGCCGCCGGTCGCGGCGGATCAGGCGCAGCGTGCCGGCGCTGATGCCCTGCACCTCGGGATGGCGCTGCAGCAGCACGAAGATCTCGATCAGCGCCCAGGGGTGCTCGCGGAAGACGCTGTCCTGGCGCGCCTCGATGGAGCCGCCGCGGATGCAGAAGCGGGCGTTGATGGGCTCCGGGTCGATGGCCTCGGGGTCGCCCAGGATGGCCTGCTCGAACAGCTGCAGCAGCATGTCGTTCAGGCAGGTCAGCATCTTGATGGTGCGGTAGTACAGCTGCATGAACTGTTCCACCGCGAGCGAGGCATCGGCATCGACATAGCCGAACAGCTTCGCCACCCGCACCTGGTGGTCGAACAGCAGGCGGTCCTCCTCGCGGCCGGTCAGCATGTGCAGCGCGAAGCGCACCCGCCACAGGAAGTCCTGCCCGGCATAGAGCTCGTCGCATTCCTGCTTGGACAGGAAGCCGCGCTCGCGCAGGTCGGCGAGGGTGCGGGCGCCGAAGTGGCGCTTGGCCACCCAGGCCACGGTCTGGATGTCGCGCAGGCCGCCGGGGCTCTCCTTGACGTTGGGCTCGAGCTTGTAGCCGGTGTCGTCGAACTTGGCGTGGCGCGCGGCCTGCTCGTCGAGCTTGGCGCGGAAGAAGGCGTCGCTGGGCCAGACCCTGTCGGGGCCGAGCTCCTGCTCCAGCGTTTCGACCAGGGCGGGGTTGCCCGCCAGCAGGCGGTGCTCGGTGAGCGTGGTGAAGATGCTCAGGTCGTCGCGCGCCAGCTCGCGGCAGTCGCCCGGGCTGCGCACGGACGCCCCCACCTCCAGGCCGATGTCCCAGAGGAAGGCCATGAGCTGCTCGACCGCGCCGCGGTGCGGCTCGAGCTCGCCGTCGCTGTGCAGTACCAGCAGATCGATGTCCGAATGCGGCAGCAGCTCGGCGCGGCCGTAGCCGCCGACCGCCAGCAGGGCGAGCCCGTCGCTGTCACCGACGTGCGCCTGCCACGCCGCGCGCAGCACCTCGTCGACCAGCTGGGCGCGGGCGTGCACCAGGCTGTCCGCCGGCGCGCCCTCGTGGAACAGCGCCATGAGGCGCTCGCTGCCCCAGCGCAGCGTGTCGCGGAAGCGCGCCACGCGCCCGTCGTCGCTGCCGCGCAGGCGGCGCGCGATGCTGTTCGCGCCGAAGGTGGCTTCGGTCTCGGCGCTGGCTTCGCTGATTTCCATGCGGCTATTGTGCGCCTTTATACCTGCCCGTCACGCAATGTCAGCACCTCGTACCCGCTTTCGGTGACGGCGATGGTGTGCTCCCACTGCGCCGACAGCGAGTGGTCGCGCGTGACCACGGTCCAGCCGTCGGGCAGCTCGCGCGTGCCGGGCGCGCCGGCGTTGACCATGGGCTCGATGGTGAAGGTCATGCCCGCCTTGAGCTCCTGCCCGGTGCCGGGCTTGCCGTAGTGCAGCACCTGCGGGTCCTCGTGGAAGCCGCGGCCGATGCCGTGGCCGCAGTATTCGCGCACCACCGAGAAGCCGGCGCCTTCGGCGACCTGCTGGACGGCGTGGCCGATGTCGCCGAGGCGTGCCCCGGGGCGGACCTGCTCGATGCCCGCCACCATGGCGGCGTGGGCGGTCTCGGCCAGGCGGCGGCCGAGCACGGTGGGCTCGCCGACGTAGTACATCCGCGAGGTGTCGCCGTGCCAGCCGTCCTTGTTGATGACGGTGACGTCGATGTTCACGATGTCGCCGCGCTTCAGCTTCTTGGCGCCCGGAATGCCGTGGCACACCACGTGATTCACCGAGGTGCAGATGGCGCCGGGGAAGGGCGGGCGGCTGTTGCCGGCGGTGTAGCCGATGGTGGCCGAGGTGCAGCCGAGGGGCCCGAGCACGTACTCGCGGGCGAGGTCGTCGAGCTCGCCGGTGGTGATCCCCGGCTTGACGTGGGGTTCGAGGTACTGGAGGACGCTGGCGGCAGCTTGGCAGGCGGCGCGCATGCCCTCGAGATCCTCGGCATTCTTGGTGGTAATGGCCATGCGTGCCGGCGTTGTTGGCAAAGGGCGCGGCATGGTATAAAGCGCGCCCCCGTTTGGCAATGCAGCACGCGTGCCGTTCAGGGGCGTGGCCGGCACCGTCCGTACGGATGGCAGCGGCGGCGTAATTCCATTCGCGCGACCGGCTTGGGTGGGCCGCCGGCCTCTTACGCGGCGCGCGATCTGCCGAAAAACCCAAGGAGTCAACATGGCCGATATCACCATGCGCCAGCTGCTGGAAGTGGGCGCGCATTTCGGGCACCGCACGCGGTACTGGAACCCCAAGATGGATGCGTACATCTTCGGGCACCGCAACAAGGTGCACATCATCAATCTCGAGCACACGCTGCCGATGCTCAAGGACGCCTGCAACTACGCCGGGCGTCTGGCGGCCAACGGCGGCAACATCCTCTTCGTCGGCACCAAGCGCGCCGCGCGCGATGTCATCGAGCAGGAAGCCAACCGCTGCGGGATGCCGTACATCAACCAGCGCTGGCTGGGCGGCGCGCTGACCAACTTCAAGACGGTCAAGCAGTCCACCGCGCGGCTGATCGAGATGGAGAAGCAGGTCGAGGACGGCTCGATCAACAAGCTGCCCAAGAAGGAGCAGCTCGAGTTCCAGCGCGACCTCGCCAAGCTCCAGCGCTCGCTCGGCGGCATCAAGCACATGAGCAGCCTGCCGGACTGCCTCTTCGTGATCGACACCGGTTACGAGGACATCGCCGTGAAGGAGGCCCGCAAGCTGGGCATCCGCATCATCGCCGTGGTCGACAGCAACAACAGCCCCGAGGGCATCGACAGCGTCATTCCGGGCAACGATGACGCCACCCGCGCCATCAAGTTCTATGCCCAGTGCATCGCCGACGCCGTGATCGACGCCAAGGGCGCCAACACGGTCGGTGGCGGCGCGCGCGACGCCGAGCAGCAGATGGCCGCCGCCGCGACCGCCGACGAAGCTTCCGCCGATTCCCAGGAGGCCTCCGCATGAGCATCACCGCCGCAATGGTGAAGGAACTCCGCGAGCGCACCGGCGCCGCGATGATGGACTGCAAGAAGGCCCTGCAGGCCGTCGACGGCGACGTCGACGCCGCCATCGAGCAGATGCGCAAGGACGGCATGGCCAAGGCCGACAAGAAGGCCTCGCGGGTCGCGGCCGACGGCATCATCGTCGTCGCCGAGAACGACACCGGCATCGCCATGCTCGAGTTCAACAGCGAGACCGACTTCGTCGCCAAGAACGACGAGTTCGTCGCGCTCGCCAACAGCGCGGCGAAGACCGCGCTGGAGCAGCGTCCGGCCGACGTCAATGCACTGCTCACCTACGACGACGGCAACGGCGACTTCGAGACCCAGCGCAAGGCGCTGGTCGCGAAGATCGGCGAGAACATGAACCTGCGCCGTTTCGAGGTGGTGGATAGCGCCGGCGGCGCCATGGCCTACTACCAGCACGGCGCCCGCATCGGCACCGTGGTGGCGCTGGAAGGCAGCGACGACGCGCAGCTGGCCAAGGATCTGGCCATGCACATCGCCGCGAGCAACCCGCAGTACCGCAGCGCCGACGACGTGCCCGCGGACGTGCGCGAGGCCGAGAAGCAGATCCTCATGGCGCAGGCCGCCGACAGCGGCAAGCCGGCCGACATCATCGAGAAGATGATCGAGGGCCGCCTGCGCAAGTATCTCGCCGAGATCACGCTCTACGGCCAGCCCTTCGTCAAGGATCCCGACACCACCGTCGAGAAGCTCCTGAAGGACAAGGGCGCCAGGGTCGCGCGCTACGTGCGCTTCGAGGTCGGCGAGGGCATCGAGAAGCAGGAGACCGACTTCGCCAGCGAGGTGCGGGCCACCGCGCAGGCGACGATGGGCTAGACTTTGCGCCGCCGCGCGGCCCGTCCGGGCCGTGCGGCGATGCAGCCGTGTCGCCCCATCCGGCGCGGGGTCCGCGCCGCAGTTCGTGATCTTGCCGGAGCCTCTCGATGTCGTCCTCCTCAGCCTATCGGCGCATTCTCGTCAAGCTGTCCGGTGAGGCCCTGATGGGGGAGCTGGAGTACGGCATCTCGTCACCGGTGATCGGGCAGATCGCCAGCGAGCTGATCGCGGTGGTCGAGAGCGGCGTCGAGGTGGCCGTGGTCATCGGCGGCGGCAACATCTTCCGCGGCGAGGGACTGGCCCGCGGCGGCATCCAGCGCGTCACCGCCGACCAGATGGGCATGCTCGCCACGGTCATGAACGCGCTCGCGCTGCAGGATGCGCTGGAGAAGCAGGGCGCGGTCTGCCGGGTGATGTCCGCGGTGCGCATCAACCAGGTGTGCGAGGACTACATCCGCCGCCGCGCGGTGCGCCATCTCGAGAAGGGGCGCATCGTGGTGTTCGCGGCCGGTACCGGCAATCCCTTCTTCACCACCGATTCGGCGGCGGCGCTGCGCGCCATCGAGATCGACGCCCAGCTCATGATGAAGGCCACCAAGGTGGACGGCATCTACTCGGCCGATCCCACCAAGGATGCCGATGCCGAGCGCTACGACCGGCTGACCTACGACGAGGTGCTCGACCGGCGTCTCGGCGTCATGGACCAGACCGCCATCGTGCTGTGCCGCGACCACCGACTGCCGCTGTGCGTCTACGACATGACGCAGTCCGGCGCGCTCGCCCGCATAGCCGGCGGCGACACGTCGATCGGAACCATCGTCCTGTGAACCGCTATTGAAGGCGCCAATCCCATGATCGAAGACATCAAGAAGGACGCGAACCACCGCATGAAGCGGGCCATCGAGGTGCTCGACACCGAGTACGCCAAGCTCCGCACCGGCCGGGCCCACGCCTCGCTGCTCGACCACGTCCGGGTCGAGTACTACGGCGCCGAGGTGCCGGTCTCGCAGGCGGCCAACGTCACGGTGGAGGATGCCCGCACCATCAGCATCACCGCCTGGGAGAAGTCGATGGTGTCGGTGGTCGAGAAGGCCATCATCAACTCCGACCTCGGCCTCACGCCCAACACCGCCGGCACGGTGATCCGCATCACGCTGCCGCCGCTCACCGAGGAGCGCCGCAAGGACCTCGCCAAGGTCGTGCGCCACGAGGCCGAGAATGCCAAGGTGGCGGTGCGCAATGTCCGCCGCGACGCGAACCAGTCGGTCAAGGAACTGGTCAAGGAGAAGGAGATCAGCGACGACGACGAGAAGCGCGCGGAGGTCGAGATCCAGAAGCTCACCGACACCCATATCGCGACCATCGAGGAACACATGGCGGCCAAGGAGAAGGAAATCCTTTCCGTCTGACCCGCGATGCCGGCCCCAGCCCCAGAAGCGAGCACCAAGCCCCGGCACGTCGCCATCATCATGGATGGCAACGGGCGCTGGGCGGCGGCGCGTGGCCGGCCGCGGGCGCTCGGCCACCGGCTGGGCGTGCAGGCGGCACGGCGCGTCGTGCGCGCCGCCAGCGAGCGCGATGTGCCGGTGCTCAGCCTGTTCGCCTTCAGCCAGGAGAACTGGCGCCGGCCCGAGCGCGAAGTGCGCATGCTCATCCACCTGTTCGGACGCACCCTGCGCCGCGAGGCCGAGGGGCTGCGCAGCAACAATGTGCGCATGCGTTTCATCGGCAGCCGCGAGGCCTTTCCGGCGTCGCTGCGCCGCGAGATGGAGGGCGTGGAGTCGCTGACCGCCGGCAACAACGGCCTGCAGCTGCTGGTGGCGCTGGGTTACGGCGGCCAGTGGGACATCTGCCACGCCGCCGAGTGCGCGCGCCGCGACGGCGTGCCCATTGATCACGAGAGCCTCTCCGAGCGCCTGAGCACGGCCGATTTCCCGCCGCCCGATCTGCTCATCCGCACCGGCGGCGAGTACCGCATCAGCAACTTCATGCTCTGGCAGCTGGCCTACGCGGAGCTGCGCTTCGTCGAGACCCTGTGGCCGGATTTCGACGCCGACGATCTCGATCAGGCCCTGACCTGGTACGCCCAGCGCCAGCGGCGCTTCGGCATGGTGGCCGAGGCCTGATGCTGGGGCAGCGCATCGTCACCGCCGCGGTACTGCTGGTGCTGCTCGGGGCGGCGCTCTTCTGGCTCGACGGCGGATGGCTGTACGGGGTCTTCTGCCTGGTGGCGCTGGGCGCGGCGTGGGAGTGGGCGGGCATCGCCGGTCTGCCGTCGCGCCCGGAGCGCGCGCGCTACACACTGCTGATCGGGGCGCTGCTGGGTGCGGCATGGTTCGCGCAGGTCGAGTACCGGCTGGCGCCGCTGATCTGGATGGTGGGCGTGCTGTGGTGGCTGCTGAGCTTCTGGCTGCTGCGCGGCTTCCCCGCCAGCCTGGAGATCGCGCGATTCGGCGCGCGCGCGCGGCAGACGGCCGGCGTGGCGATGATCGTGCCGGTGCCGCTGGCGCTGAGCACGCTGGTCGACGGTGCCGGCGGCCTGGTGGCGCTGGGCACGCTCTTCGCCATCGTTTGGGGCGCCGATGTCGGCGCCTACTTCGCGGGGCGCGCCTGGGGGCGCAACAAGCTGGCGCCCAGCGTCAGTCCGGGCAAGACGCGCGAGGGCGCGTGGGGCGGGGCGGTGGTCGCGCTCGCCGTGGTGCTGCCGGTCGCGGCGCTGTGGCTGCCGGTGTCCGGCGCCGGCCTGGCGTTGTTCGCGCTGCTGGCGGTGGTGTGCGTGCTGGTGTCGATCCTCGGCGATCTGGTCGAGAGCGCATTCAAGCGCGTGGCCGGCATCAAGGACTCGGGCGCGCTGCTGCCCGGACACGGCGGCGTGCTCGATCGGGTCGACAGCCTGCTCGCGGTGGCACCGCTGTTCGCGCTGGGGCTGTACTGGCTGCTGTGAGCGGGACGGACCTCGTCATTCTCGGCGCCACCGGATCGGTGGGGCGCAGCGCGCTGGAGGTGCTCGACGCGCAGTCCGCACCGCAGCCGCTGCACGCGCTGACCGCCCATCGCGACGTGGCCGCGCTCGCCGAGCTCTGCCGGCGGTACCGTCCGCGCGTCGCCGTGGTGGCCGATGCGACCGCCATCGATGCGCTGCGCGACGCGCTGTCCGGCACCGGCATTGCGGTGACCGGCGGCACCGACGCGCTCGCCGAGGTGGCGGCCGACGCGCGCGTGGCCTCGGTGCTGTCCGCGATCGTGGGCGCCGCCGGGCTGCTGCCGACGCTGTCGGCGGTGCGGGCGGGCAAGCGCGTCCTGGTCGCCAACAAGGAGCCGCTGGTGATGGCCGGTGAGCTCTTCCTGGCCGAGGCGCTGGCGAGCGGGGCCGAGATCGTGCCGGTGGACAGCGAGCACAACGCCATCTACCAGTGCCTGCCCGCCGGCTATGTGTGCGGGCGCACGCCGGAGGGTGTCGAGAAGCTGGTCCTGACCGCATCCGGCGGGCCCTTCCGCACCTGGAGCACCGAGGCCATGCGCACGGCCACTCCCGAGCAGGCGGTGGCGCATCCCAACTGGCAGATGGGCGCCAAGATCTCGGTCGACTCGGCCAGCATGATGAACAAGGGCCTGGAGGTCATCGAGGCGCACTGGCTCTTCGCCATGCCGCACGAGGCCATCGAGGTGGTGGTGCATCCGCAGAGCGTGGTGCACTCGCTGGTCGCCTACCGCGACGGCTCGCTGCTGGCGCAGCTCGGCGCGCCGGACATGAAGATTCCGCTGGCCCACGCGCTGGGGCACCCGGAGCGCATGCCGTCGGGTGCGCGCATGCTCGATCTGGTCGCGGCCGGGGACCTGACCTTCGAGCCGGCCGACGAAACGCGCTTCCCGTGTCTCGGCCTGGCTCGTGCCGCGATCGCGCAGGGCGCCACCGCGCCGACGGTATTGAACGCCGCCAACGAGGTTGCGGTCGAAGCGTTTCTCGCCGGGCGTCTGGCCTTCGGGCAGATCAGCGAGGTGATCGCCTCGGTGCTCGATCGCGCGGCCGGCGGGACGCTGCCCGCGGCCACGGAGCTGGACGCGGTCCTGCGCATGGATGACTGGGCGCGCGACAATGCGCGCGCCGCGGTATCGGGAAGCAAGGGCACTACATGTCAAGCGTGATCTGGTCGGTATTCGGTTTCATCGTCGCCATCGGCGTGCTCGTGACCTTTCACGAGTTCGGGCACTACTGGGTCGCACGGCGCTGCGGCGTCAAGGTCCTGCGCTTCTCGGTGGGCTTCGGCCGGCCGCTGTGGCGGCGCAACCTCGCCAACGGCACCGAGCTGGTGCTGGCGGCGATTCCGCTCGGGGGCTACGTCAAGATGCTGGACGAGCGCGAGTCCGAGGAGCCGATCCCGGACGAGCTGCAGGATCAGGCCTTCAACCGCAAGTCGCTGGCCCAGCGCAGCGCCATCGTCGCGGCCGGTCCGGTGTTCAACTTCGTGCTCGCCGCGGTGTTCTACTGGGCCACCTACGTGATCGGCGTGCCCGACATGCGCCCGGTGATCGACGCGCCGCCCGCGGGGAGCCTGCTCGCCGAGGCCGGTGCGGTGGGCGGCTCCGAGATCGACGCGGTCAACGGCGAGGCCACGCCGACCTGGACCAGCGCGCGCATGGCGCTGCTCGATCAGGCGATGGCGGCGGACACGCTGCGCCTGCGCATGACCGAGCCGGGCGGCGGCAGCCGCGAGATCGCCATCGACACTGCCGGCGTGCCGGTCGACCCGGAGCCGATGTTCGAGACGCTCGGGCTCGGGCTCTATCGACCCGAGATCCCGCCGCGCATCGCCGAGGTGGTTCCGGGCGAGCCGGCGGCCGCCGCCGGCCTGCAGGCGGGGGATCTCATCGTCGCGCTGGACGGCGAGCCGATGGCCAGCTGGCGCGCGCTGGTGGAATGGCTGCGGGCGCATCCCGGTGAGCAGACCGTGCTCACCGTCGAGCGCGGCGGCGAGCAATTGACGCGGGAGCTCACCGTGGGCAGCGCCATTGATGGCGGGGAACAGGTCGGTCGACTGGGCGCGCGGGTCGATGTTCCTGCTGATTTGTGGCAGGATTTCCGCACGATACATAGAGAAGGCGTCATGGAGGCCGCGGTCTCCGGCGTCGGCGAAACCGTATCCGTTGCGTGGCTGACCCTGCGCATGATGGGGCGCATGATCGTCGGCGACGTGTCCGTGGACAACATCAGCGGGCCGCTCCAGATCGCGCAGTACGCCGGGTACACGGCGGCTGCCGGGCTGGTGACCTACCTCGGCTTTCTGGCGCTGATCAGTGTCAGTCTGGGTGTGCTCAATCTGCTGCCCGTCCCCATGCTGGACGGGGGGCATCTTTTGTACTACCTCGTCGAAGCCATCAAGGGGTCACCCGTCTCGGAGCGCACCCAGATCCTGGGTCAGCAGCTGGGCCTGCTGATGCTGGCGGGGCTGATGGGGTTGGCCTTCTACAACGATCTGTCGCGTCTGTTCGGCTAGTAAAAAACGAGAGAACCTGATGATCCGATTTGCCACCGCTGGTTGGCGCGCCGCCGTGTTGTTGCTCGTGCTGTGCTGCGCCACCGCGACCGCGGCCGAACGCTTCATCATCGATGACATTCGCGTGGAGGGGCTGTCCCGGCTCGAGGAAGGCACGGTGCTCAGCTATCTGCCGCTGGTGGTGGGCGACGAGCTCAACGAGCAGACCGCGCAGCAGTCGATCCGGTCGGTGTACGACAGCGGTCTGTTCGCGGACGTCCAGCTACTCCGCGACGGCGGCGCGCTGGTGGTCCGGGTGACCGAGCGACCGCAGATCGCCTCCTTCGAGATCGAGGGCAACGAGAAGATCGGCGGCGACGAGTTGATGGAGTCGATGCGCTCGCTGGGGCTGTCCGAGGGCGAGGTCTTCAAGCAGTCGATCCTCGACCAGGTCTCGCTCGAGCTGCGCCGGCAGTACTTCGCCAACGGCTTCTACGACGTCGACATCGAATCCGTGGTCGACGAGCTGCCCAACAACCGTGTCGGCATCCGCATCGACGTCGTCGAGGGCGAGTCCGCCACCATCAAGTCGATCAACATCGTCGGCAACGAAGTCTTCGACGACGACACGCTGCGCGACGAGCTCAAGCTGCAGGAAACCAACTGGATGCCGTTCCAGCGCAGCGACCAGTACTCCAAGCAGCAACTCGGCGGCGACCTGGAAACGCTCACCTCGTACTACCAGGACCGCGGCTACCTCCGCTTCACCATCGAGGACGTCCAGGTCCAGTTGTCGCCGGACAAGCGCGACATCTACGTGACCATCACCGTCGACGAGGGCGAGGTCTACTCGGTCGCCGGCACCCGCTTCACCGGCGAGACGGTACTCAACGAGCAGTTCCTCAACGCGATGGTGACCACCGAGGCGGGCGACACCTTCTCGCGCCGCCTGGCCACCGAGAGCAGCGATCGCATCGAGGCGGCGCTGGCCAACGTCGGCTTCGCCTTCGCCGAGGTGCAGCCGGTGCCGGAGCCGGTCGAGGGCGAGGACCGCAAGATCACCATCAACTACGTGGTGGACCCGAAGAAGCGCACCTATGTCCGCCAGATCCGCTTCCGGGGCAACACCGGCACCAACGACGAAACCCTGCGCCGCGAGCTGCGCCAGCTCGAGGCGGCGCCGTTCTCGCAGTCGGCAGTGGAACGCTCGCGCGTGCGCATCGACCGCCTCTCGTTCATCGAATCGACCGAGGTCGATACGCAACCGGTACCGGGTACGGACGACCTCGTCGACGTCGTATTCACGGTCAAGGAGCGCCCGCCGGGCTCGGTGCAGGTCGGCGTCGGCTTCTCGGGCGCGGACGGCTTCCTGGTCTCGGGCTCGGTCACGCACGCCAACTTCCTGGGTACCGGCAACCGGGTGTCGGTCAACCTCGAGAACAACACCTTCTCGCAGCAGGTGAGCCTCAGCTGGAGCGATCCGTACTTCACCGAGGACGGCATCAGCCAGACCATCAGCGGCTACTTCCGCAAGTCGGACCGCATCATCCGCTTCAGCTCGGGCTTCTCCAGCAACGTGCTCGGCGGCGACCTGACCTACGGCATCCCGATTTCCGAGTACTCCACGCTGCGCGCCGGCGTGGGCGTTTCCGAGACCTCCATCGAAACCTTCGCGGGGCAGACCAGCGACGAGGTCATCGACTTCGTGTCGGAGAACGGCAAGCGCTTCACCGCCTGGCAGCTGCGCACCGGCATCGCGCGCGATACCCGCAACCGCACCATCTTCGTGACGCGCGGCAATCTCATCCGCCTGAATGCCGACATCGTGCTGCCCGGATCGGATCTGCGCTACTTCAGCACCAGTCTGACCACGCAGCACCACCTGCCGCTGCTGTTCGGCTTCATCGCGCAGATCAACACCTCGGTGGGCTATGTCGACACCTACGGCAACGAGGACACCGTGCCGCCGTACGAGAACTACTTCGCGGGCGGCACGCGCACGGTGCGCGGCTACCGCGACGGCACCCTCGGCCCGCGCGACACGCCGTTCGACAATCCCTTCGGCGGCAAGCTGCGCACGACCTCGCAGACCGAGCTCATCGTGCCGCTGCCCTTCGAGGCCGACGGGCAGTCGACGCGCTTCTCGCTGTTCTTCGACATCGGCAACGTGTTCGAGGAGCCGGGCGATTTCGAGGCCAACGAGCTTCGCCAGAGCGCCGGCGTGGCGTTCCGCTGGTTCACGCCGTTTTTGGGTATTCTCAACCTGAGCTACGGGTTCCCGCTGAACGACGAGCCCGGCGACGAAACCGACCGGTTCCAGATCAACTTCGGCACCGGCTTCTAGATTCCCCACAGCCTTGAGGACGACACCGAACTCCATGATGTACAGAAAGCTGATTCCCCTTTCCGCGCTCCTGCTGGCGCTGACCCCGGGCATGGCGGCTGCCATCGAGATCGGGACCGTGCGCGCGCAGGAACTGGTGCAGAAGTCGCCGCAGTACGAGAAGGCCGAGGCACGCATGCGCAGCGATTTCGAGTCGCGCGCCAGCGAGCTCCAGGAGGAGGCGCAGCAGCTCCAGGAGGACATCCAGACCTTCCAGCAGGAAGCCGATCTGATGTCCGCCGAGGACCGCACCCAGAAGGAGCAGGAGCTCAGTACGCGGCAGAACGACTTCCAGCTCAAGCAGCGTCGGTTCCGCGAGGACGTCTCCAACCGCGAGCGCGAGCTCTACCAGGAAATGATGGGCAAGATCCGCGACGAGATCGAGGATGTCGCGCGCGAGCGCGGACTCGATCTGATCGTGCCGGATCCGGTCTATGCCGCGCCGGAACTCGACCTCACCGACGCCGTCCTCAAGAAGCTCCAGCAGAGCGACGACTGAGGCGGTGGGCGTTCCGGCCCAGGTCGCGCATCGGCTCGGTGATATCGCCGAGCGTTTCGACCTCGAGCTGAGGGGCGATCCCGACTGCCGCATCGAGGGCGTCTGCACGCTCGACCCGGGCCGCGAGGGGCATATCGGCTTCCTCGCGAACCCGCGCTACCGGGCACAGCTCGCGGACACGCGCGCGTCGGCGGTCATCGTCGGCGCGCGCGACGCCGGTCGGCACGACGGCAACGCGCTGGTCGCGCCCGACCCGTACCTGGCGTTCGCGCGCGTGGCGCGGCTGTTCGAGCCGGCGCCGACCGCCTTCGGGGCACAGCAGCACCCCAGCGCGGTGATCGCGGGCGACGCTTCGGTCGATGCCGGCGCGCGACTCGGCCCGAATGCGGTCATCGGGCCCGGCGCCAGCATCGGTGCCGATGTCGTGATCGGTCCCAACTGCGTCGTGGGTGCCGGGGCGAGCATCGGGTCGGGCAGCGAGCTGGTGGGCAACGTTCATATCGGTGACCGGGTCTCGGTCGGTGCGCGCTGCCGGCTGCATCCCGGCGTCGTGGTCGGCGCTCGCGGCTTCGGGCTGGCGCGCGGACCGCAGGGCTGGGAGGATGTGCCGCAGCTCGGCAGCGTCCGCATCGGCGACGACGTGGAGATCGGCGCCAACAGCGCCGTCGATCGCGGCGCCATCGAGGACACCGTCATCGAGGACGGCGTCAGGATCGACAATCTCGTGCAGATCGCGCACAACGTGCGCATCGGCCGCAACACCGCCATCGCCGGCTGTGCGGCAATCGCCGGCAGTACCCGCATCGGCGCCAACTGCCTGATCGGCGGCGGTGCCGGCGTGAACGGCCACGTCAGCATCTGCGACGGCGTGATCGTGCTGGGCTTCACCATGGTGACGCGCTCGATCACCGAACCCGGCCAGTACGGTTCCGGCTGGCCGGTGGAGCCGGCGCGGGTGTGGCACGGCCAGGTCAAGCGCCTGCGCCGTCTGGATCGCCTCGAGACGCGCGTGGCGCGGCTGGAAGGCGATAATGCGCAGGCCGATGACGACAGGGGAGAATGACCAGGTGGAATCGGGGATCATCGATATCAACGAGATCATGCGGCTGCTGCCGCATCGCTATCCGTTCGCGCTGCTCGATCGCGTGACGGCGTGCGAGCCCGGCGGACGGGTGCGCGGGCTCAAGAACGTCACCATCAACGAGCCCTTCTTCACCGGACATTTCCCGGATGCGCCGATCATGCCGGGCGTGCTGATCCTCGAGGCGCTGGCACAGATCAGCGGCATCCTCGCCATCCGTACCGAGTTCGAGCGCGCGCGCGAGCCCGACCAGCGGCTCTACTTCGCCGGCATCGACGGGGCCCGCTTCAAGCGGCCGGTGGTTCCCGGCGATCAGCTCGTGCTGGAGTCCGAGATGATCAAGCGCCGCCGCGATATCTGGCGCTTCCAGACGCGGGCGACGGTGGATGACACCCTGGCCGCGGAGGCCACGCTGACCTGCGCCCTCAAGGCCGCATGAGCGGGGGCATCCATCCCACCGCCGTCATCGAGGACGGTGCGCAGCTGCACGACAGCGTCACGATCGGTGCGTACAGCATCATCGGGGCAGGCGTCGAGCTCGGCGCCGACTGCGTGGTCGGCCCGCACGTCGTGCTGCGCGGGCCGATGCGCGTGGGCGAGGGCAACCGCTTCTTCCAGTTCTGCTCGGTCGGCGAGATCTCGCAGGATCTGACCGCTCGCGACGATGACGACACCCGCGTCGAGATCGGTGATCGCAACACCTTCCGCGAATACGTCACGGTCCAGCGCGGCACGCTGAAGGACAAGGCCGTGACGCGCATCGGCAGCAACAATCTGCTGATGAACCAGGTCCACGTGGCGCACGACTGCAGCATCGGCAACGGCACGGTGCTGGCCAACGGCGCGTCGCTGGCCGGGCACGTCGACATCGAGGATCACGTCATCCTCGGTGGCTTCACGCTGGTGCATCAGTTCTGCCGGCTGGGCACGCACTGCTTCACCGGCGGTGGCTCCATCGTCCTGCGCGATGTGCCGCCCTGGGTCATGAGCGAAGGCTCGCCGGCATCGCCGCGCGGCATCAACAAGGAGGGCCTGCGCCGCCGGGGCTTCTCGGCCGATCAGATCGGCGAGGTCCAGGGGCTCTACAAGCTGCTCTACCGCGAGAACCGGCGGCTGGCCGATGTCCGGGAGCTTCTGTCGGAGCGGGCCGAGCGTTCGGAGCTGGCCGCGCAGCTGCTCGCCTTCCTGGAGCGGTCCAAGCGCTCCGTGCAGCGCTGATCCGTCGCCGTGCGGGTCGTCCTGCTCGCGGGTGAGGCCTCCGGCGACCTGCTCGGCGCCGCGATCGCGCGCGGGCTGCGCGAGGCCGCGCCGGATATCGAGCTGACCGGCATCACCGGACCGCACATGCGCGCGGCGGGCTGCGAGAGCATCGCCGACATCAACGCCCTGTCGCTGATGGGCATCTTCGAGATCGCGCGCGAACTGCCGCGGCTGATCCGCTTCCGTCGTGCCGTGCGGGATGCCATCGTCGCGCTGAAGCCCGACATCGTGGTGGGCATCGACGCGCCGGACTTCAATCTGGGCCTGGAAGGCATGCTGCGCGCGTGTGGCCTTCGCAGCGTGCATGTCGTCAGCCCGACCATCTGGGCGTGGCGCGCCGGGCGCCGCTTCAAGATCGCGCGCAACTGCGACGCCATCCTCTGCCTCTATCCCTTCGAGCCGGCGTGCTACGCCGATACCGGACTGCGCGCCGAATACATCGGCCATCCGCTGGCCGACGAGCTGGATGCGAGCACCGCGCCCCGGCAGGCGCGCGCCGCGCTCGGACTCGATCCCGAGCGGCCGGTGCTGGGCGTGCTACCGGGCTCGCGGCACGGCGAGGTCGCCCGTCTCATGCCCGATTTCGCGGCCGCGGCGGCGCGCCTGGCCGAGCGCCACCCGGGTATCCGGGCGGTGGTTCCGGTTGCGCACGAGGGCCTGCGGGACGCCATCGCCACGCACGCGGTCGATGCTCCAGGGCTGGAATGGACGCTGGTCGACGGCGATTCGCGGCAGGTCATGCAGGCCTCGGACCTGCTGCTGCTGGCGTCGGGCACCGTCACGCTGGAGGCGCTGCTGCTCGGACGCCCGATGGTGGTGGCCTACCGAGCGTCCGCCGCCACCATCGGACTGCTGCGGCTCTTCAGGCTGGTGCGCACCGACTTCTTCGCGCTGCCCAACGTGCTGACGCGGGAGCGCACGGTGCCCGAGCTGCTGCAGGAGCAGGTCAGCGCCGAAGCGCTCGCCACCGAGCTCGAACCGCTGTGGGCCGACCCCGACGCGCGCCGCTATCAGATGCGGCAGTTCGATGCCGTGCGCGCCGAGCTGCGCTGCGACGCCGGCAAGCAGGCGGCCGCCATGCTGCTGGACATCGCGGGCAGGACGTGATCGCGGGTGTCGACGAAGCCGGGCGGGGCGCGCTTGCCGGGCCCGTCGTCGCGGCAGCCGTGGTGCTGGACGACATCCGGATCGTCGAAGGCCTGGCCGATTCCAAGAAGCTCTCGCCGGGGCGGCGCTCCGCGATCGCCGACAGCATCCGCGAGCGCGCGGTGGCGTGGGCGGTATGCGCGGTGGAGCCGGACGAGATCGACCGCATCAACATCCTCCAGGCGAGTCTCCTCGCCATGGCGCGCGCGCTGGAGGGGCTGGGCGTGCCGCCGAGCGCCGTGCTGGTGGACGGCAAGCAGGTGCCGCCCGGCGACTGGCCGGCGCGTGCCATCATTGGCGGCGACGCCATCGAGCCCGCCATCATGGCGGCGTCGATCCTCGCCAAGGTGCACCGCGACCAGCTCATGCGCGATCTCGACACGCAGCATCCCGGATACGGCTTCGCCCTCCACAAGGGCTATCCCACTGCCGCGCACCGCGACGCCCTGCGCGCGCTCGGCGCCTGCCCGGCGCACCGGCGGAGCTACGCGCCGGTGCGGCGGTGTCTGGCGGAGGCCGCGGGATGACCACGGTCAGCTTCGGCGAGCGGGGACAGTATACTAATTGCGCCGTAGTCGGCGCCGAACCCTCGTGCTCCAGGAAATTAGTATACTGTCCCCGCAGTTGGGCCCGGTTGCGCTCCCGGGTTCCGCGCGCCGGAGCGAAGGCGCTGCCGGCTGTTGCCGCTCGACCGGCGCGGGCCACTTTTCTGTTTTGCGACAGAAAAGTAGCCAAAAGAGCGCACCCCGCAGAAG
>NZ_JAGLEJ010000048.1 GCF_023145115.1 Algiphilus sp. | reverse complement strand
TCCGGGGATATAGGGGCAACTACATTCCACGCCTTCCGGCCCCGTGTACAGGTAGCGCAGGGCATACATGCCGATGAAGTAGGACGGAACCGCGAGCGCCGCCCATACGGCCCAAAGGAGCCATCGCGGAAATGCAGCCGGAGCATCCGCGTGCCCGTCGGTTGTGGACGATTCCGTACCGAACACCGCATTGGATTCAGCGTAGGACATGACGTGACCTCCTCCTGATTGTCGGTCCTCGTCCGTTCGCGGGGCATCCGCGAAGGCACTCGGACGACGATCATCGTGGCGCGCCTCGGTGCGCATTAATTGCTTGCACCCGACATATTTTTGCTTCTAGATGACAGGATGCTGATCCGCGCCACCGTCCTGTCCGGTTATCGGAGCCTCGTCACGCACCTCGGGGGCGACCCCGCAACGCTGCTGAAGGCGTTCCATATGGATCAGACCAACGCGGAGTCGGTGACTGCCTTCGTGCCCTACGCAACCGTTGTGCGCCTCTTCGAGCAGACCGCGACCGAGCTACGGTGCCCCACCCTGGGCCTGCAGCTCACGGGCTACCAGAGCCTCGACAAGCTCGGTCCACTGGCGCTGCTGGCGGTGCGTTCGCGCTCAGTGCGCGAGGCCGCCGTCACGGTCACATCCCACCTGCACACCTACAGTCCGGCCATTCTCATGGACCTGGTACGGCATGACGAGCACACCTCTACCCTGCACTACAACTTGACGTTTCAAGCCGGGCGCGCGCCCGCGCGTCCGCAGATGACGGAGTTCTCGCTAGCCTTTGCGGTCAACGGCTTCCGCTTGTTTGCAGGGCTGGAGTTCAAGCCCAGGGCAGTGCTGTTCCGGCATCACTCGTCGGCCAATCCCCGTGACTACATCCCCGCGTTCGGCGTACGCGCCCGATTCGGACAAGAAGTCAATGCACTGATCATCGACAATCACTGGCTCGACCGTCCTCTCGATCTGGCGGATGAACACTTGAAGGACGCCATAGAGGCGTATCTGGCACCACTGATCGGCCAGGATGCGCTCGATGTTCATACGCAGGTGGAGCATCTCATTGCCCGTCTGCTCCCGACCGGGCAGTGCAACCTGGCACGCATTGCTACCCAGCTCTCCATGCACCCCCGTACTATTCAGCGACAGCTCGAACGCTCCGGGCACAGCTTCCACCTCCTCGTCGAGGACTGCCGCAAGACGCGAGCCAGCGAACTCCTGGCGGACCGGAGAATCCCTCTCGCTCAGGTGGCCGCTCTGATCGGATACCAGGAACAGAGCACACTGACCCACGCCTGTCGTCGATGGTTCGGCAGGAGCCCATTGCAGATCCGCCGCAGCCTTGCGACGGATGGAAACGCAACACACGGCTGATCGTGGCTCGTCGAGAGGCAGCGAAGCGGCGAGGCGGGATGGTCCGGCGACGCCAGGGTTGTGCGCCGGAGTATCCCGGAAGAAGCGCCCCTCTTGCGCACTTCAAAGCGGCGGCGGCGGTGGCCCCGCGAAGGCGAACAGCAGACGCACCGCCAGGTAGAGGGCCAGCAGCGACAGGCTCATGATGCGTGCCGCCGGCGCCGGCAGGTCGAACAGGCGCCGCAGGGCCATGTGCTGGACGACGACGGCCGCCAGCCAGCCGACCCACGGAATCCAGAAGCAGGCGAAGCAGACCGCGGTGGTGCCCAGCAGGTGGATCCAGCGCGGCTCGCGGTATTCGGCACGGCCGTAGAACCACAGCACGGTGGTCCACGCCATGGCGGCGGCGCCGATGAGCAGGCCGTCGAGTGTCACGCGGCGCGCATCATTCCTCGAAGGCCCGGCGCCCCGAGAACGCGTGCGACAGCGTGCCACGGTCCTGGTACTCGAGCTCGCCGCCCACCGGCAGTCCGTGCGCCAGCCGCGTGATCGGAATGCCCGCGGCACGGGCCATTTCGCTCAGGTAGTAGGCAGTGGTCTCGCCCTCGACGGTGGGGTTGGTGGCGAGGATGACCTCGCGCACCCAGTCCGAGCGCAGCAGCTCGGCGAACTGATCGAGGCCGAGCTCGTCCGGCCCCGTGCCCTCCAGCGGCGAGAGGCGGCCGAGCAGGACGAAGTAGCGCCCGCGGTAGTCGGTGTGCTGCTCGATGGCGAGCAGGTCGGCCGGCGACTCGATCACGCACAACTGTCCGGCGCGGCTTCGCTCGTCGCTGCAGTAGCGACAGTGCTCGGCCGCGCGGTACATGCGGCATGTGGGGCAGCGCGTCAGATCGTCGAGCGCTCCGCCGATGCTCTCGACCAGGAAGCGTGCCCCCTCCCGATCGCGATCCAGCAGGTGGAGCGCCATGCGCTGCGCCGACTTGGCGCCCACGCCGGGCAGGCGCTTGAGTGCCTCGACGAGTCGCGCGAGCGGTGGCGGGAATGCGTCGCTCACGCGCTACATCGGCATCTGGAAGCCCGGCGGCAGCTGCATCCCGCCGGTCACGCCCGCCATCTTCTCCTGCACTGCCTTCTCGACCTTCTCGGCGGCATGGTTGATGGCGGCCGCCACCAGGTCCTCGAGGAAATCCTTGTCTTCCTCCAGGGCGGAAGGGTCGATCTCGACCTTGCGCGCCTGGTACTTGCCGTTGAGCGTGACCTTGACCAGCCCCGCGCCGGATTCGCCGGTCACCTCCATCTGGGCGACTTCCTCCTGGGCGCGACGCATGTCCTCCTGCATCTTCTGCGCCTGCTGCATCATCTGACCGAGTGCACCTTTCATGTTCGCTCCTGTTGCATGGCGCGCCTGGCGCGCGCTGGTCTGAATGCGATCCTAATGCCGTGCCGGTGGTTCCGCGGCGCCGCGCGGTTCAACCGCCCTCCGACCGTGTGGAACCGGTCGAGGGGCATCATCCGCTAGCTGCGCGCACGACGCGATCCCGCACCCGATACCCGGCGTCCACGCGCCCGCGCTAGTGGAGCAGCCGGATCTCGTCGCGCTGCAGCTCGGCGCCGAGCCGGCTCGACAGCAGCCGGTAGACCGGCGAGGCCTCCAGCCGGGACGCCGCGTCGGCGAGCGCCTGCTCGCGGGCGGTGCGCATGATGCGCGCCGGACTCCAGTCCGGCAGCGCTTCGACGCAGCGGATGTGCACGGTCTTGCCGAAGGCCTCGCGCAGCCGGGTGCTGTGCTCGTCGCGCAGCAGATGGCGCATCTCGGCGGCGAGCAGCAGTTCGATGTGATCCTCGGTTTCGGATTCGAGCACGCAGTTGCGCACCAGCTCGCGTGCGTAGGCCTCCAGCGACGCGGCTTCGACCCGCTGCTGCCAGTGTCCGGCGGCTGCGGTCGGCGTGTCATCCGGCGCAGGTCTCGCATCGGCGGCGGTCGGCGTGTCCCGTGCGACGGCTCCGATCGGCGCGCTCCCGGCGCCGGAAGCCGGAGCGCTGCCGGTTTCCGCTTGGCCGCCTTGCGGACTGCCGCCGGTATCGCCACCGTCCTCGACGGCCTCCTGCCGGAAGCACCACATGCGAAGCAGCGCCATCTCGAAGCCGATGCGGGCCGACGGCGCCCAGGCGAGATCGCGGCGTGCGTGCACCGCCATGTCGTAGAACACGTGCACGTCGCCTTCGGGGAGCAGTCCGGCCAGCGTCTCGGCTTCCTGCCCGCGCGCACTGTCGGCGGCCGCTCCGGTGAACGCCTGCGCGAAAGCGGTGGCCTGCAGCAACGAAGCCAGGTCGTCCAGCAGACCGCCGTGATCCACCGCCATCTCCGCCAGCTCGCGCAGGGTCGACTGCAGGGTCGCGGCATCGCTCTCGGCGATCGCGCGGATGCACCGGGCCAGCGCATTCTGCCCGCCGAGACCGAGCATCTCGCCCACCGACTCGGCGGCCAGCGTGCCGCCGCCGGCGTGGGCCAGCGCCTGGTCGAGCAGCGACAGTGCGTCCCGCATGGAACCGTCCGCGGCCTCGGCGAGCAGGGCCACCGCAGCGGCCTCGGCCTCACGGCTTTCGGCAGCCAGAACCTGGTCGAGCAGCGTGCGGATGGTGCCTTCCGGCAGCGCCCGCAGATGCAGCTGCAGGCAGCGCGACAGTACCGTCACGGGCAGCTTCTGCGGATCGGTGGTGGCGAGCACGAACTTCACGTGATCGGGCGGCTCCTCCAGCGTCTTCAGCAACGCATTGAAGGAATGCCCGGACAGCATGTGAACCTCGTCGATGAGGTAGATCTTGTAGCGCCCCCGCACCGGCGCGTACTGCACGTTGTCGAGCATGGCGCGGGTGTCATCGACCTTGGTTCGGCTGGCGGCGTCGATCTCCAGCAGGTCGACGAAGCGGCCCTCGTCGATCTCGCGGCAGGCGCCGCACTCGCCGCACGGCTCGCTGGTCACGCCGCGCTCGCAGTTCAGCGACTTGGCGAGAATGCGCGCCAGCGTGGTCTTGCCGACGCCGCGGGTGCCGGTGAGCAGCAGCGCGTGGTGCAGGCTGTCGCTGTCCAGCGCATTGCGCAGCGCCCGCACCACGCTCGGCTGGCCGAGCACGTCGTCGAAGCGCCTCGGCCGGTAACGGCGCGCCAGGGCCATGTAGCTCATGCGGTGCGGATCTCGTGACGTGCTATGGAACGGGCCGTCCGGGCGGTTCCGGCTTCTCCCGCCGTGCTGCAGCGGCGCTTTGATCGACGGCCCTCGGCTGCTGCCGGTTGCGTCCCGGCTTCGTGGCCCGGGGCGCGACTGCCTGCTTGAGGCGCCCTCCCCCCACCGTGCGCTCCGCACACGGCCTCCCCCTCTCCCGCGGAGCGGGAGCGGGGCTGTGGTCGACGGCCTTCGGCCGTAGGCACACCTTGTTGGTGGCGGCCTGCGCCAGCGGTCCCGGCACCCGACTTCGCCGCTACCGTTGCTCCCTTCCGGGCCTGGCGGGGTTCGCGGGTCGTCGTTGCGGGGGCCAACGCAGGCCACCATGGACTCGATGCATTCATTGCTGCGAAGCGCGGATCAGGACCGCGGAAGCTTCTCGCGAGGGCGGGCGGCGTGCACGAACCCGTGACCGCGCTCAAGCAGGTAGGCCAACCACTTGACCATCATCGCGTTGCGCCGCCACTGCGCGCTGAGAAAGTGTAACGCTTCGGGGTCGGCCTCGTCCGCGGCCAGCCAGGGCGGGCGGTTGGTGCACTGCAGTGCCTCGGCCACGCGCGCATCGCGGTAGACCTTGATGTGCAGATCGGGCGTATAGATGCCGTCGATCTCGTAGGTGAGCCGGAAGCACGATGTGTAGCGGTCGCGCGCGATCGTCGACAGATAAAGCGGCGGCTCGCCCTCGACCTCGGAGACCGCGGACACGAAGGGCAGGTCCAGTTCCGGCACGAGCTGCTGCGCGAGCTGGAACCCGCGCTCGTAGAGCACGTGCAGCGCGCCGAGACTGGTCGCGGGGGTGATGACGCGTGATGCCATGAGGCGACTATAAGATATCGGGACGCCTTCACGCGCCACCGTCTTCATGTCCATCCGCGAAATCCCCACCACCCCCTTCCCCGACCAGAAGCCCGGCACTGCCGGACTGCGCAAGAAGGTGGCCACGGTTGCGCAGCCACACTATCTGGAGAACTTCGTCGAGGCGGTATTCCGCAACGTGCCGGAGCTGCGCGGTGGCACGCTGGTGGTTGGCGGCGACGGCCGCCACCACAACGACGTCGCGGTCCAGACCATCATCGCGATGGCCATCGCGCACGGCGTGACGCGGATCATCGTCGGCCGCAACGGCTGGCTGTCGACGCCGGCGGCCTCCCATCTGGTGCGCCACCTCGACGCCGACGGCGGTTTCGTTCTCACCGCCAGCCACAACCCGGCCGGAGTGGAGGGCGACTTCGGCATCAAGTTCAATATCCGCGGCGGGGGTCAGGCGCCCCAGTCACTCACCGATGCCATCCACCGCACGACGTTGTCGCTGGATCGGTACCGGATCGCCGATCTGGCGCCGCTGGATATCGGCACGACGGGTGAGCGCGATGTCGAGGGCTGCCGGGTGGCGGTGATCGACGGTGTCAGCGACTACGCCGACCTGATGACGACGCTGTTCGACTTCGACGCCGTGCGCGACTGGCTGCGCAGCGGCCATCGCATGGTGTTCGATGCCATGCACGCCATCACCGGCCCCTATGCGCGCCGCATTCTGATCGAGCAGCTGGGCGCGCCCGAATCGGCCGTGCGCAACGCCACCCCCCTGCCCGACTTCAATGGTGGCCATCCCGACCCGAACCTGATCCATGCAGGCGCGCTGGTCGACGAGATGATGGGGAACGGAGCGCCGGATCTCGCCGCGGCGAGCGACGGCGATGGCGACCGCAACATGATCCTGGGGCCCGGACTGTTCCTGAGTCCGGGCGACTCGCTGGCGATGCTCGCCGCGCATCTGGACCGGCTGCCGGGCTACCGTGACGGGCTGCGGGGCGTCGCACGATCGATGCCCACCAGCCGGGCGCTGGACGTGGTCGCCGCCGAACGCGGCCTGCCCTGCCACGAGACCCCCACCGGCTGGAAGTACTTCTGCAATCTGCTCGACGCGGGCCGGCTCACGCTCTGCGGCGAGGAGAGCTTCGGCACCTCCTCGTCGCATGTGCGCGAGAAGGACGGCCTCTGGGCCGCGCTGGCCTGGATGAACGTGCTGGCGGTCACCGGCCGGTCGCTGCCGGAGCTGGCGCGGGCGCACTGGGCGCACTACGGGCGCCACTACTACCAGCGGCACGACTACGAGGGCCTGCCCGAGGCCACCGCCGACCGCATCACCGATGCATTGCGCGATCGCGTGGCGTCGCTGCCGGGCTGCGAGTTCGCCGGCCTGCGCGTGACCGCCGCGGACGACTTCGCCTACACCGATCCGGTTGACGGCAGCCGCGCCGAGCACCAGGGGCTGCGGGTGGTCTTCGGTGACGCCGCGCGCATTGTCCTGCGCAAGTCCGGCACGGGCACCGGCGACGCGACGCTGCGTCTGTACCTGGAGCGCTACCGGCGCGATGTCATCGACGATGCCGCCTGTCTCGACGCGGTGGCCGAGATCGCGGAGACCATCACCGGGCTGCGCGCCGAGAGCGGTCGCGCGCAGCCCGATGTGGTGACCTGAGCGCGCCCGGCGCCGGCCGCCGCCCTGGTTGCTCTAGTCGCCCGCTTCGTCGCGCTGGACGCCCGAACGCGCCAGCGCGTCCTCGGCGAGCTCGTCGACGCGCGCATTGACCGCGCGGACGGTGTCGTAGACGGTGCCCGCGACCTGATCGTGGAAACCCCGCGCGCGGCGCACCAGCCCCTCGATGGCGGCGATGCGCTCGAGCTGGTCGAAGGGCAGCGCCGCCACCCGCTGGTGGACGTCCTCCACCGTGTTGGCGCCCTCGTCGACGGCCTGGTGCACGATGTCCTTCAGCGTGTAGATGCGGCTCATGACGGGCTCCGGGAACGACGGGCGCACGAGTGTCGCGCGCGGACCCGGTCGGCGCAAGTCGCGGTGCGGCTGCGCCCCGCCGGCCGCGCGTGATCGCTCAGAACGACTGGCGCCGCAGCTTCTTCTCCTGCATGGCGACGCTGGCGATCTCCTCGACCGACATGTTGGCCGAGTTGACGAAGGGGATCCCGCGCCGCTTGTACAGCCCCTCGGCCTGCCGCAGCTCGTACGCGCACTGCTGCACGCTGGCGTAGGGGCTGTTCGGCCGCCGCTCGCTGCGCACCTGCGCCAGCCGCTCGGGGTCTGAGGTCAGGCCGAAGAGCTTGCCCTCGTGCGGCTGCAGCACGCGCGGCAGGCGCAGGGCCTCGAGATCCTCCTCGATCAGCGGGTAGTTGGTGGCGTAGAGGCCGTGCTGCATGGCCAGATAGAGGCTCGTCGGCGTCTTGCCGCAGCGCGACGGCGCGATGATGACGATGTCGGCCTGCTCCAGCTTCCGGGTGGACACGCCATCGTCGTGCTCGAGGGCGAAATTGATCGCATCCATGCGCATCCGGTAGCGCGCGGCATCGGAAAGGCCGTGCGCGCGGCCGGCCGCGTGCGTAGACTTGGTGTCGAGCGCTTTCTCCAGCGCCGGAATGAAGGTTTCGAAGAGATCGAAGAAAAGCGCGTTCGCGCCCCTTAGAATGGCGCGCACGTCGTCGGTGACGGTGGTCGAGAAGATGACCGGAAGGCGCTCGCTGCCCTCGGCCACGTGATCGATATACTCCACGGTCGCTTTGGCCTTCTCGATGCTGTTCACGAAGGGCAGCGTCTGCCGGCGGAACTGGAACTGATCGAACTGCGTCAGCAGGCCGTTACCCAGGGTTTCGGCCGTGATGCCGGTGCGATCGGAGACGAAAAAGACGTGCAGGGTGGACATCGCGATCTGCCTTGCGCGGAAACTTATCTGAAGCGCGCGGCGCGGCGCCGCTGCGCACTATAGCGGGGAATGCGGGATGAGCAGCGACGAGAATGTGGTCTGGTTCGAGAACCTCGGCATGGGTGATGTCGATCGAGTGGGTGGCAAGAATGCCTCACTCGGCGAGATGACCCAGCACCTGGCGGCAGCCGGCGTCAACGTGCCGGGCGGTTTCGCGACCACCGCCAATGCCTACCGCGAGTTCCTGTCGCACGAGGGGCTGGCGGATCGCATCAATGCGCAGCTCGGCGCGCTCGATGTCGACGACGTCACCGAGCTGGCGCGCGTCGGCAAGGCGATCCGCGAGGACGTCATCGCCGCGCCCTTCCCGCCCGCTCTGGAAGCGGACATCCGCACCAGCTACGACAAGATGATGGAGGCCGCCGGCGCGCCCATCACGGTGGCGGTACGCTCGTCGGCCACCGCCGAGGACCTGCCCGATGCCTCCTTCGCGGGCCAGCAGGAAACCTTCCTCAATATCAACGGCATAGACAACGTTCTTCTGGCGATCAAGGAAGTCTTCGCCAGCCTGTTCAACGACCGCGCCATCTCCTACCGCGTGCACCACGGCTTCGCCCACGACCAGGTGGCGCTGTCGGCCGGCGTGCAGCGCATGGTGCGTTCGGACACCGGTGCCTCCGGCGTCATGTTCACGATGGACACCGAGTCCGGCTTCCGCGATGCAGTGTTCATCACCGCCAGCTACGGCCTCGGCGAGGCCGTGGTCCAGGGTGCGGTGAACCCCGACGAGTTCTACGTCTACAAGCCGGGCCTGGCGGCCGGCCGGCCCGCGGTGCTGCGCCGCGGGCTCGGCACCAAGGCGAAGAAGATGATCTACGCCGGCTCGCAGGACGTGGGCAAGACGGTCGAGTTCGTCGATGTCGACGCCGCCGACCGCCAGCGCTTCTGCCTCACCGATGCCGACGCCGAGCAGCTGGCGCGTTTCGCGGTGATCATCGAGGAGCACTACGGGCGCCCCATGGACATCGAATGGGGCAAGGACGGCTTCGACGGCGGCCTCTACATCCTCCAGGCGCGGCCCGAGACCGTGCAGTCGCGCGCCCAGACCAGCGTGCTGCGCCGCTACAAGCTGAAGTCGCGCGGCAAGGTCGTGACCACCGGGCGCGCTATCGGCCAGAAGATCGGCGCCGGCAAGGTCAAGATCCTCAGCTCCATCGACCAGATGGACAAGGTCGACAAGGGCGACGTGCTGGTCACCGACATGACCGATCCGGACTGGGAGCCGGTCATGAAGCGTGCCGCGGCCATCGTCACCAACCGCGGCGGCCGCACCTGCCACGCCGCCATCATCGCGCGCGAGCTCGGCATTCCGGCGGTGGTCGGCTGCGGCGACGCCACCAAGGCGCTGCTCAACGTCGACTCCGCGACGGTGAGCTGCGCCGAGGGCGACACCGGCAACATCTACGAGGGCCATGTCGATTTCGCGGTCGACGAGATCCCGCTCGACGACATGCCGGAACTGCCGGTCAAGATCATGATGAACGTCGGCAACCCCGACCAGGCCTTCGACTTCTCGGCGCTGCCCAACAAGGGCGTCGGGCTGGCTCGGCTCGAGTTCATCATCAACAAGCAGATCGGCATCCACCCGCAGGCCCTGCTCGCCTACGACAGCCAGCCCGACGAGATCAAGCGCCAGATCGCGCCCATCATCGCGGCCTACGAGGACCCGGTCGAGTACTTCGTGCAGCGTCTCGCCGAGGGCGTGGCCACCATCGCAGCGGCCTTCGCGCCGGAGCCGGTCATCGTGCGCATGTCGGACTTCAAGACCAACGAGTACGCCAACCTGCTCGGTGGTCAGCAGTACGAGCCGCACGAGGAGAACCCGATGCTGGGCTTCCGCGGCGCCTCGCGCTACATCTCGGACGAGTTCCGGCCCTGCTTCGATCTCGAGTGCCGCGCCATGCGCTACGTGCGCGACGAGATGGGGCTGGACAACGTCCAGCTGATGATCCCCTTCGTACGCACCCTGGGCGAAGCCGAGGCGGTGACGCGCATCCTGGGCGAGAACGGCCTGGAGCGCGGCATGAACGGGCTCAAGGTGATCATGATGTGCGAGCTGCCGTCCAATGCGGTGCTCGCCGACCAGTTCCTGCAGTACTTCGACGGTTTCTCGATCGGCTCCAACGACATGACCCAGCTCACCCTGGGCCTGGACCGCGACTCCGGCCTGATCGCGCATCTCTTCGACGAGCGCGACGAGGCCGTCAAGCGCATGTTGGGCATGGCCATCAAGGCCTGTCGCGAGCAGGGCAAGTACGTCGGCATCTGCGGCCAGGGCCCGTCCGACTATCCCGAGCTGTCGCGCTGGCTGCTCGACCAGGGCATCGAGTCGATGTCGCTCAACCCGGATACGGTGGTCGAAACCTGGCTGTTCCTCGCGGGCAAGTCGCAGTAGCGGCCCGGAACCGCAGATTGGCCCAGATTCAAGAGCTTAGAACCACAGATTACGCAGATTAAAGGGATTATTCGCCGGTGGCGCTGACGAAGTCAGCGCTCACCCGCGCTGGAAGAAATCTGTGGAAATCCGTGCAATCTGTGGTTCTATGCTTCTTCCGGATCTGCGGAGATCTGCGCAATCTGCGGCTCTCAGCCCTCGGCCCTGACGTGGCGCACCCTCCGCAAACCGCCCTACCCCCCGACGATCTCCGGCTGGGCGCCCTGTACGCGCTGGGCGCGGCGGCCTCGTTCGCGATGGTGGGGGCCTGCATCAAGACCGCCAGCGCAACCATGCCGAACGAGATGGTGGTGTTCATGCGCAACGCGGTGGCACTGGTCGCACTGCTGCCGTGGATCCTGCGCGTGCGCGTGCGCGGCCTGGCGACGCGCCACCTCGGCGGCCATCTGCTGCGCGCCGGCTTCGGACTGGCGGCGATGTACTGCTTCTTCCACGCGCTGCACCATCTCCACCTCGCGGAGGCGGTACTGCTCAACTACAGCGCACCGCTGTTCATTCCGGTGATCGCCTGGCTGTGGCTGCGCGAGGTGCCGCCGCTGGTCATCCTGCCGGTGAGCGTCTTCGGCTTCTGCGGCATCGCACTGATCGTCGACCCCGCGTCCGCCGGCCTGCTGCGCTGGCCGGCGCTGATCGGCGCGCTTTCCGGCGTGCTGGCCGCCGCCGCGATGGTGTCCATACGCCGCGTCTCGCGCACCGAGACCACTCCGCGCATCGTCTTCTACTTCTCGCTGCTCAGCACGCTCATTTCGGGGGTGCCGCTGCTCTGGGCCTGGGAGCGACCGGAAACGAGCGCATTCTGGGTGATGGTCGGCGCCGGCGTGCTGGCCCTGGTGGGCCAGCTCTGCCTGACGCGCGCCTACTCGGTGGCGCCCGCGGCGCGGGTCGGCGCCATTACCTACAGCTCGGTGGTGTTCGCGGCACTTCTGGGGTGGGCGCTGTGGGGCGAGACACCCGGCGTGCAGGCCATGGGCGGCGCCGTGCTGGTGGTGGCAGCGTGCATCCTGGCGAGCTGGCAGCAGAAGCGCGCGACGCCCGCACGGGCGTGACGACGGCGCGTCAGCCGGCGGCGTCGGGCGGCCGAAGTTCCTCGATGCGCAGCCCCTCGCGGACGGATAGCCCATCGCGCAGCTCCCGATAGGCGCGCGCGGCATCGGCCGCTGCCCCGCGCACACCCAGTTCGATATGGCGCTCCTCCTGGTCACGGTGGCGCGCGGGCAGGCTCGACAGACGAATCGCGGGATGCGCCGCCAGCAACCCTTCCATGAGGTCGAGCAGATCGCTCTCGCCGGTGGTACCTATGACGCGCAGCCGATACTCCTCGGCCGGCTCGGCGTTGTGCAGATGGCGAAGACGCTGGTCCAGCACCCACTCCAGCATCGGCCACGCCATGTCCGGGAAGCCCGGAACGAAGTACCAGCTCCCCAGCGAGAAACCGGCCACGCCGTTGACCGGGTTCGGAATCAGTTCGGCGCCTTCCGGGAACTCCGCCATGCGCAGACGCTGCGGCGTCGCACGGTCGCCGAACTTGTCGCGCAGGATGGCCGCACCCGCTTCGTGCAGCGCCAGCGCGCGCCCACCGGCGCGTGCAGCGGCCTGCCGCGTGACATCGTCCGGTGTGGCGCCTATGCCGCCGCAACTGAGCACGGCATCGCCATCCTCGCCGGCGCGCGCGAGCGAGGTGGCGATCCGGGCCTCGTCGTCGCCGAGCACCTGCGCCCAGGCCAGCTCGATGCCGCGCTCCGCGAGCATCGCGACGACCGCGGCGAAGTGCCGGTCCTGCCGCTTGCCGGAGAGGATCTCGTCGCCGATGACCAGCAGGCCGACGCGTTGCTGCGCGCGCATGCCGCCCGCTAGTCGGTCGTCCAGCCGAACTTCTCGACCGTCTCGAAGATGTCGTCCTCGCTGACGATGCCGATGACGCGCCCGCCCTGCTCGATGGTCAGGCGCGAGAACTGCTTCTCCGAGAGGATGTTGGCGGCCTCTCGGATGGTGGTCTCGGCCGGAACCGACACCAGCGGACGGGTGGCGATCTCGGACACGCGCGTCGCCGCCGGATTGCGGCTGCCGTTGACGATCTTGGTGATGATGTCGCGCTTGGTGAGGATGCCCCACTGGCCGTCGCCGTCCGGCTCGACCACGAGCGCATTGACATCGTTGTCCGCCATCACGTGCATGGCGGACTCCACCGTCTCCTCGTCGCGCACCGTGATCAGCGAGCGGGTCATGAGATCGGCAACCGCGGTCGGCACCTTGCCGGTGGCGAGCATCTCCTCCATCGGCTCGAGCAGGCGACGGATCTCGCGCTGGCGGCGCTCCTTGGCGAGCAACTCCTGCTGCTGCTGGCGCTTGGACTCGAGATCGATGGAGCCCTGCATGCGCTCGATCAGCGCGGTGGCGAACTCCGACGTCTTGACCTCGGTGGCACCCGGAATCTGGCGTGCGAAGTCATAGGTGACGACGCCGTCGGTGATGACCTCGGGGTAGGCCAGCGTGATCAGGTCGGCGGCCTCCTGCCAGCCCATGTACTCGAGCATCATGACGCCCGAGAACAGCAGTGAGCCCGGGTTGACCTTGTCGAGGTTGGCGTACTTCGGCGCGGTGCCGTGCGTCGCCTCGAACACCGCGACGTGATCGGACATGTTGGCGCCCGGCGCGATGCCGACGCCGCCGACCTCGGCCGCGATGGCGTCGGAGAGGTAGTCGCCGTTGAGGTTCATGGTGGCGAGCACGTCGAACTCCTCGGGCCGCAGCAGCATCATCTGGAACATGATGTCGGCGATGCGATCCTTGATGACGATCTTGCCTTCGGGAACCTTGCCCTTGTGCTCGTTGTAGAGCTGCTCCTCGGTGATGGTGACGTCACCGAACTCGTCGCGGGCGACCTCGTAGCCCCAGCTGCGGAAGGCGCCCTCGGTGAACTTCATGATGTTGCCCTTGTGCACCAGGGTCACCGACTCGCGCCCGTGATCGATGGCGTACTGGATGGCCTTGCGCACCAGGCGTTTGCTGCCGAACTCCGAAACCGGCTTGACGCCGAGACCGGCGGCATCGAAGAACTCGGCGCCCATCTCCTCGCGCAGGAACTTGGCGAGCCGCTCGTTCTCCTCGGTGCCCGACTTGAACTCGATGCCGCAGTAAACGTCCTCGGTGTTCTCGCGGAAGATCACGACATCGACCTTGCCGGGATGCTTGAGCGGGCTCGGCACGCCCGAGTAGTGCCGTACCGGTCGCACGCAGGCGTAGAGATCGAGATCCTGGCGCAGCGCCACGTTGAGGCTGCGGAAACCGCCGCCCACCGGCGTCGTCAGCGGCCCCTTGATGGATACGATGAGATCCTGGAAGGCCTCGAGGGACTCCTGCGGGAAGTAGTCCCCGTCGTAGAGACCCGCAGCCTTCTCGCCGAGGAACACCTCGCACCAGTGGATCCTGCGCTTCCCGCCGTAGGCCTTCTCCACGGCGGCGTCCCAGATGCGGAGACAGGCGCGGGTGATGTCCGGCCCGATTCCGTCCCCCTCCACATACCCGAGGATGGGCTGATCCGGTACGACGAGCCGATCGTTCTCGACTCGGATCTTCTCGCCGGTTTCCGGGACCTTGACGTGACGGGGCATGAAGGGTCTCCTTGAAAGCAGGGTGGTTGGGCGTTATCGGGCGAGTTTAGCACTCGCGCCCGAACGCCCACGCCCCGCTCTCCGACTAGGCGTCCCCCTCCTGCACGGCTTCGCGCAGCATGCGCTCGAGCTCGCCCTGCTCGTAGAGGTCGAGCGTGATGTCGCAGCCGCCCACCAACTCGCCCTTCACGTAGAGCTGCGGAAAGGTCGGCCAGTTGGCGTAGCCCGGCAGCGCGCGGTAGATGTCCTCGTTCTCGTAGATGTTGACGAACGCGAACGGGACCCCGCATGCCTTGAGTGCCTGCACGGCGCGCGCCGAGAAGCCGCACTGCGGGAAATCGGGCGACCCCTTCATGTAGATGAGCACCGGATTCTCGGTGACCTGCTTGGTGATGCGTTCGAGTGCGTCCATGGAATTCCTTCCTCGCGTTGCGGCGGGGGCGACAGTATAGGGAAATGCCGACCGGTCGAACGGCACCGCCGCAAGCCCCGATGCGGGCGCTTGCAGGTAATCGAACGACTCGGTTTACACTGTGAGCGGACTTTGCGATCCGATCACCGGGCAGGACAAGCCCGGCCAGCGAATGTTCCCCAGACCAGACCTCCAGGAGAGCCAAGATGGCGTTGACGCTGCCCGAACTGCCGTACGCGCGCGACGCGCTCGAGCCCCACATGTCGGCCGAAACCCTCGACTTCCACCACGGCAAGCATCACAAGACCTACGTCGACACGGCCAACAAGCTGATCAACGGTACCGAGTACGAACAGATGCCGCTCGAGGAGATCATCACCAAGTCCTCGGGGAAGCTCTTCAACCAGACCGCCCAGATCTGGAATCACAGCTTCTTCTGGCACTGCCTGACGCCCGAGCAGAAGCCGCCGGGCAAGAAGATCACCGATGCGCTGGTGCGCGAGTTCGGCGGCATCGAGGACTTCAAGAAGCAGTTCACCGAGACCGCCGTGGGTACCTTCGGCTCGGGCTGGGCGTGGCTGGTGCGCAAGGCCGACGGCTCGCTGGCCGTGACCTCGACCTCCAACGCCGGCACGCCCCTGACCAGCGGTGACCGCGCACTGCTGACCTGCGATGTCTGGGAGCACGCCTACTACATCGACTACCGCAACGCCCGCCCGAAGTACCTCGAGGCCTTCTGGTCTCTGGTCAACTGGGAGTTCGTGGAGCAGAATCTCGCCTGAAGCGTCTCCGCAGAGTTCCGATCCGCAACAGGCCGCGCATTGCGCGGCCTTTCCATTCCGGTCCCCCAACATGCCCTCGCCCCGCCACTTTCTCCGCCTGTCGGACCTGCCCGCCGAAGCGCTGCGCGCGCTGGTCACGCGCGCCATCGCGCTCAAGCGCGCCTCCGACCCGGCGCACCGGCCGCTGCTGGGGAAGGTGCTGGCGATGGTGTTCTCGAAGAGTTCCACGCGCACGCGCGTCAGCTTCGAGGCAGCCATGGCGCAGCTCGGCGGCCACGCCATCTTCCTGTCGCCGCGCGACACCCAGCTCGGCCGCGGCGAACCGGTCGGTGATACCGCGCGCGTCCTGTCATCGATGTGCGACGCCATCATGGTGCGCAACGACGCCCAGGCGCAGCAGGAAGCGATGGCCGCGGTATCGACCGTCCCCATCATCAACGGACTCTCCGAGGCCTGCCACCCCTGCCAGCTGCTCGCCGACATACAGACCATCGTCGAATGCCGCGGCGAGATCACCGGCGCGCGCGTGGCCTGGGTCGGCGACGGCAACAATGTCTGCCACTCGTGGCTCGAGGCTGCCGGCCTGTTCGGATTCGAGATGCGCGTGGCCACGCCCCGCGGCTTCGAACCGGACGCGGAATGGCAGGCGCTGGCGCGCGGCAACGCCGCCATCGGCAACGACCCCCTGGCAGCAGTGGAGAACGCCGACGTCGTGGTGACCGATGTCTGGGCGAGCATGGGGCAGGAGGAGGAGCATCAGGCGCGCTGCCGCGCTTTCTCCGGATACTGTGTCGACGACGCGATGATGGCTTCCGCGGCGCGCGAAGCCATCTTCCTGCATTGCCTGCCGGCACACCGTGGTGAGGAAGTCGCGGCATCGGTCATCGACGGCCCGCAGAGCCGGGTGTGGATGGAGGCCGAGAACCGCCTGCACGCGCAGAAGGCCCTGGTCGAGGCCCTGCTAGCGCCGCCGGGCACACCCGGTGCGGTTACACTCGTGGACTGACCGCGTCCGAACGCGCGCCACCGAGCCGATTGTCACCATGTCCGAGACCGCCCTGCCCGAAGACATCGAAACCGTCGTGGCCCACGCCGTGGCCGAGGATCTCGGCGACGGCGACCATACGGCGCGTCTGGTCCCCGATCGCGAATCGAGCGCCCGTCTGCTGGCGCGCGAGCCACTGGTGCTGTGCGGGATCCCGTGGGTCGAGGCGGTCTGCCGCCGTGTCGATCCGGCCATCCGCATCGAGTGGCAGGCCGCCGAGGGCGACAACGTCAAGGCCGGTGATGCCATCTGCGACTGGCACGGCCCGGCCCCGAGCCTGCTGACCGCGGAGCGGACCGCGCTCAACTTTCTGCAGACGCTGTCCGGTACCGCGACCGTGACGCGCCGCTTCGTCGAGCGCGTGCGCGGCACCGACGCCGAGATCGTCGACACCCGCAAGACCATTCCCGGCCTGCGCAGCGCGCAGAAGTACGCGGTGCGCTGCGGTGGCGGCCGCAATCACCGCATGGGCCTGTTCGACGCCATCCTCATCAAGGAGAATCACATCGCGGCCGCCGGCGGCATCAAGGAAGCCATCGACGCGGCGCGGGCACTGGATGCGGGTGTGCCCGTGATGTGCGAGGCCGAGAACCTCAACGAAGTACAGGCCGCCCTCGACGGCGCCGTCGACCTGCTGCTGTGCGACGACTTCGCCACGCACCTGCTGACCAAGGCGGTCGCGATGACCCGCGAGTACCGCCGCTTCAACCGGGCACAGACCATCATCGAGGCCTCCGGCGGCATCACCATCAGCAATGTGCGCGACATCGCCGACACCGGCGTGGACCGCATCTCCATCGGCGGCCTCACCAAGAACGTGCAGGCAGTGGACATCTCGATGCGCCTCAACGAGGCCCGCGAGACCGAGAATCCCGGACCGGTGCACGCACTCAGCGTCAAGATGCGCTGAGCCCCGCGTCATGCGCCCGCGCCCGCCGATCCGGCTGCGCGCCATCGCGCTGGCGGCGCTGCTCGCGCTCCCCGTCGGCAGCGCCCTCGCCGACCATCGCCGGGAAACCGTCACCCTCACGCTCGACAACGGCCGCCGCATCGCGGCCGAGCTGCGGCTGCCGAACGACTCCGGCGACACGCCGGTACCGGCGGTCATGCTCTTCGGCGGCCTGCAGAGCGCAGACCGTACGCTCGATCTGCTGCCGGATGTCGATGCCCCCATGGCCATGGCGAGCTTCGACTATCCCTACGACCCGCCCCGGAGCTTCACCTTTCCCGGCAGCATCCGGCATCTTCCGGCGGCGCGAGCCGCGATATTCGACACGCTGGAGGGCATCGGCGCCCTGTTCGACGCGCTTGTTGCCCACCCCGCCATCGACGGCGAGCGCATCACGGTCGTCGGTGCCAGCCTGGGCGCTCCCTTCGCGGTGGTGACCGCGGCACGGCACGATATTCCGGGCATGGTCGCCGTACAGGGCTACGGCAATCTGGACACGGTCATCGCGCATCAACTCGCGCTGCGTTTCGAGCCGCGCTTCGGCCGCGCCGGACGTCTTCTCGCCGATGCGCTCAGCTGGTTCATCACCGCCTATGCGCGGCTGCCCTCACCTGAGGAGCATGCGCGACAGCTGGGTCCCGACCAGCGGGCCCTGCTGGTTACGGCGCGCGACGATCGCATCATTCCGGAGCGGGCCACGAACGCCCTCTGGACGGCCATGACCGATTCACGGGCGACAGCGGCGCGACGCGATCTCGAGGGCGGACATCTTCATTCGAGCGCCGACGCGATGATCCGGCGCATCCTGGGCGAGACGCTGGCCTGGCTGCATGATGAGGGGCTGCTCTGATGCCCGCAGCGGCGGCCTGACTCAGTCCGCCTCCAGCTTGTCGCGCGCACGCGCGAGATAGTCCCGCGCCTGGCGCAGACTCTCCACGCAACCCTCGAAGTTGCGCGTGGCAAGCTGCGACTCCGCATTGTTGACGTGCATGCCGCCCTCGACAAGATCGTCGTCGCGGCTGAGCCGCCCGTCGTCCGCGCTGTGCAGCGCGCGGAACTCGCGGCTGATCTCTCCTACCCCTTCGCGGCACTGATCCTCAGCACTGCACGCGCCGAGCGCGGCAATCAGCATCAGCGCCAGTGCGAGTCTCCCCCCCGCCATGACGGTCTCCTGTATCCGTGTGCCGGATGACAGACAGTTTACGCCGGCGCGCACCAAAGTGGTACGCGCCGGCGCGATGTCGAGGCGTGATGCCGGCCCGTGGGAACGGAGCCGGGGTGCGGCGCTACTTGCGCACGCGCTCCTTGATGCGAGCGGCCTTGCCGCGCAGCTCGCGGAGATAGTAGAGCTTGGAGCGCGCCACATCGCCGTGGCGCTTGACCTTGATCTCGGCCAGCTGCGGGCTGTAGGTCTGGAAGACGCGCTCGACGCCCTCGCCATGCGAGATCTTGCGCACGGTGAAGGCGGAGTTCAGGCCGCGGTTGCGAATCGCGATGACGACGCCCTCGAAGGCCTGCAGGCGCTCGCGATCGCCCTCCTTCACCTTGACCTTGACCTCGACCGTGTCGCCCGCCCGGAAAGCCGGGATCTCGCGCTGCATCTGCTCGGCTTCGAGCTCCTGGATGATGTTCGTCATGCTTCTTCGTTCCTGACCGTCTTGTTCTGGCACTGCGCTATGAATTCACTGAGCAGCGCCCTGGATTCCGCGTTCAATTCGACGCCCTCGAGCAGGTCGGGGCGCTTCAGCCATGTCGCTCCGAGCGCCTGCTGCAGCCGCCAGCGCGCGATACGCGCGTGATCGCCGGAAAGCAGAACCTCGGGGACCGACTCCCCGCGCCACGTCGCGGGGCGCGTATAGTGCGGGCAATCGAGCAAATCTTCAACAAATGAGTCCTCCCGGGCCGACGACTGGTGCCCGAGCACGCCCGGCAGCAGCCTGGCAACGCCGTCGATGACGGCCATCGCCGCCAGTTCGCCGCCGGAGAGCACGAAGTCCCCGAGACTCAGTTCGAGGTCGACCGCGCGCACGATGCGCTCGTCGAGCCCTTCGTAACGACCGCAGAGCAGGGTCAGCGCCGGTCGCTCGGCCAGTCGTTGCAGCCAGTGCTGATCGAGGCGCTCGCCCTGGGGACTCATCGCGACCACCAGCGTGTCAGGCTGCGCGGCGCGTGCGGCTTCCACGGCCGCGATGACCGGAGGTGCCTGCATCACCATCCCGGGCCCGCCGCCGAAGGGACGATCGTCCACCGTGCGATGCGCATTGTCGGCGTGATCGCGCGGATTGCGGGTCGCCAGCGAGAGCGCCCCGCTGTGGCGCGCGATCCTCGGGATGCCGTGGCCGAGGGCCTGCTCGATCATCTCCGGAAAGAGCGTTATGACATCGATGTGCACGTGGAATGCCTCCCGGAACTCGGCAGCGGTGGCGCCGGCCCGGTCGGGGCGGCACGGGAAGCGAGGCGGAACGCGGATGCATCCCGGCCCGCGCGCGACCGTGCTAGCCCTCTTCCTCGAGTTCCCAGTCGACTTCGATGCGGCGCGCCGGCAGGTCCACGCTCTTCACGATCGGGCCCTGCACGAACGGCAGGAGATGCTCGCGTGAGCCGGCCTTGACCACCAGCACGTCCTGGGCGCCGGTCTCGAGAAGGCGATCCACCTGCCCGAGCACGATCTCCTCGGTGGTCACTACCTGCATGCCGAGCAAATCGGCCCAGTAGTATTCGCCCTCTGCGGGCTCGGGAAGCGAGCTCCGCTCGATCTGCACCTCTTCGCCGACCAGCTCCTCGGCGATCTCGCGATCCTCGATGCCCTTGAGCTGGACGATGAATCCGCGCCCGCTGGCCCGGTAGTCGAGCCGTGCGAGCTCGACGCCGCGGATCAGCCACGGCCCGTAGCTGAAGATGTTCTCGGCCGGCCGGGTGAAGGACTGCACACGCACCCAGCCGCGCACGCCGTGCACGCCGGTGATGCGGCCGAGCGTCACCCAGCGCTCCGTAACAGGCTTACCGAACCCGTCCAATGTCAGCTCCGCTTCCGCGGCAAAATCAGGCTGCTGCCGTCTCCGCCGGCACGGCTTCGGGAGCCGAGCGCGCCAGCGACTTCACACGCTCGGAGACCTGCGCGCCCTTCTGGCGCCAGGCATCGAGCTTCTGCCCATCAAGCTCCAGCTCCTTCTCGCCACCGGTGGCGGACGGATTGAAGTAGCCCAGCCGCTCGATGAAGCGGCCGTCACGACGGCTGCGGCTGTCGGTGGCAACGATGTGATAGAACGGGCGCTTCTTGGAGCCGGCGCGCGCGAGACGAATCTTGACCATTGAGTAATATATCCGATGAGGGGTGCTGCTCAGTCGGATATTGTAGTCGTTCCGCCCGAAAATTAAACCCCTCCGCCTCGAGCTGAGGCCGGGCGAGGTCGCCGGGCGCCCGCGCGGCGGGCGATGCGGCGATTCCGGTCAGCGCCGCTTCTTCCGCTTGTTCCGGCTCTTGGGCTTTCCGCCCCCCCCGCGCCCACCGGACCCGAGCTGGGGCAGCCCGCCGCCCGCGCCGGCGCCGGGCATACCGCTCATGCCACCCATGCCGCCCTGCATCCCGCGGAGCATGCGCGCCATGCCGCCACCGGCGACCTTCTTCATCATGTCGCGCGACTGCTCGAACTGACGGAGCAGGCGATTGACATCCTGGACCTGCGTGCCGCTGCCGGCGGCGATGCGCCGACGGTGCGAGGCCCGGATGCGGTCGGGGAAACGGCGCTCCAGCGGGGTCATCGAATTGATGATGGCAACCGAGCGACCGATTTCCTTCTCGGGGTTCTGCTGCGCGAGCTTGGCCTGCATCTGCGCGCCGCCGGGCATCTTCTCGAGCAGGCTGGCGACGCCGCCCATCTTCTCCATCTGGAGCATCTGCTCGCGGAAATCGGCGAGATCGAAGCCGCCCTTGCCGCGCAGCTTCTGCGCGAGCTTCTCCGCCTGATCGCGATCGACCTTGTCGACCGTCTCCTCGATGAGCGACAGCATGTCGCCCTGCCCGAGAATGCGTGCGGCGATCCGGTCCGGGTGGAACGCCTCCAGCTTGTCCAGCTTCTCGCCGGCGCCGAGAAACTTGATGGGCGCGCCGGTAACCTCGCGGACCGACAGCGCAGCGCCGCCGCGCGCATCGCCGTCGACCTTGGTGAGGACCACACCGGTCAGCGGCAGACGGTCGGCAAAGGCGCGCGCCGTGTTGGCAGCATCCTGACCGGTCATGCTGTCCACCACGAACAGCGTCTCGGCGGGCTCCAGCGCGCCGTGGAGCTCGCCGATCTCCCGCATCATGGCTTCGTCGATGCCGGTGCGGCCGGCGCTGTCGACGATCAGCACATCGAGCACATCGTGTCGCGCCTGTTCGAGCGCCCGCCGCGCGATGACGGTGGGCGATTCGCCGGCCTCGCTCTCGAGGAAGCGCACGTCGGCCTGGCCCGCGACCACGCGCAGCTGCTCGATGGCGGCCGGTCGATAGACGTCGCACGACACTACCGCAACCTGCTTTTTCTGCACTTCGCGCAGATGGCGCGCGAGCTTTCCGGTCGTCGTGGTCTTGCCCGAGCCCTGCAGACCGGCCATGAGGATCACCACCGGCGGCTGGGCCCGCAGGTTGAGCGGTACTGCCTCGCGGCCGAGCGTGGTGGTGAGCTCTTCCTGCACGATGCGCAGGAACTGCTGGCCGGGCGTCAGGCTCTTGGCGACCTCGGCCCCGATCGCGCGCTCGCGCACCCGCTCGATGAAGCCGCGCACGACCGGCAGCGCCACATCCGCCTCGAGCAGCGCCATGCGCAGATCGCGCGCCGCGCGGGCGACATCGTCCTCGCTCAGCCGGCCGGCGCCGGTGATGGCCTTCAGGGATGCCGACAGGCGGTCGCTCAGACTCTCGAACATGGTGCGGTCGGTCGGATGTGGGTCGCGTAGCCTACGACAAACGGGCCGGCCCGGGCGCCATCGCGATGACCACGGGCAGGGCCGCTAGACCTCCAGCACGTCGCCGATCGCGAGGTGGTGGTAGTCCCATCCCGCCAGCGCCCCGGCGCACTGCGCCTCGATGCGTTCGCCCCTGCCGGGCTTGTGGTGCGTGATGTGCACCGTCGGCCGGTGCCGCAGACGCGCGAGCTGCTCGCCCAGCAACCGCGGGGTGTAGTGCCGCGACGCGCGGCCCAGGCCGGCCTGCTCGTCACTGTAGGCCACCTCGATGACCAGATGATCGAGCCGTTCCAGTCGGTTGAGCGCCCGCCAGAACGGCGTGCAGGCGGTGGTATCCCCGGAATAGACCAGCGTGCCGGTGGCGGTCTCCACGGCATACCCGCAGGCGGGCACCGTGTGTCGCGCCGGCACCGGCGTGATGCGCGCGCCGTCCACGTCGACCGCCTGCCCGATGCGCACGCGATGCATCGCCAGGGTTGCGTCCTGATAGTGGCCGAGCTTGGCGAAATCGGGCCATATCTGCCAGTTGAAGATGTGCGCGCGCAGGGTGCGGATCACCGATGCCCGGGCATGCACCTGGAGTGTGGGCGCGGCCTGCGAGAAGCGCGTATCGGCGAGGAAGGCCAATCCCGCGATGTGGTCGAGATGGGCGTGCGTGAGGAAGACATTGCGCAGGCGCGTCATGGCATCGAGCGACAGACGCCCGACGCCGGTGCCGGCATCGATCAGCGTGTGATCGCCGAGCAGGAAGGCCGTGGTGTGCCCGCCGCTGCCCAGCCCCCCACTGCATCCGAGTACGCGAAACTCCATAACGACGCCGTTCCTCCGGGCCCCCGACGCGGGCGCGCCAAAGCGCGTCGCGACTAGTTACCATTCCCGTTGTCCGAGTGTACGCGAGTACTGTCGATGATCTTCGCAGGCCTGTGCGTGGTTGCCTACGGCGTGGCGGCCTTCGCGGCCCACCGCGCCCGGCGCGCGCTGCTGTTCGGCGCCGGCAGTGCCGCGGTGCTGCTGCACGCCGTCGCGCTGCTGGGCGACGTGTTCCACGACGGCGTTCTCCACATCGGCCTGCTCGAGGCGGTCTCGCTGGTCCTGTGGCAGGCCTCGCTCCTGCTGCTGCTGTCCTGGCGCTTCATGCCGGTGGTGCTGCTGGCGATGATCACCTTCCCGCTGTCCGGCGCGATGGCCATCATCGCCGCCTGGCCGACCGCGACGCAGACCGGCGCCTCGGTGGAGGGCTGGCCGCTGCAGCTTCATGTCGGGCTCTCCGTGTTCGCGGCGGGCCTGTTCACGCTGGCGGCGCTGCAATCGATCCTGCTGGCATTCCAGAGTCGCTATCTGCACAGCGGCGCCGATCCGGGTGGACTGCGCAACCTGCCCCCGCTGCAGAGCATGGAGAGCGCCCTGTTCGGCGCCCTGTGGCTGGCCTGGGGCATGCTCAGCGCATCGCTGCTGACCGGCATCCTCTTCGTGGACGACCTGCTGGCCCAGCACCTGGTCCACAAGACGGTGCTGTCGGTGGTGTCCTGGGCAGTCTTCCTGATGCTGCTGTGGGGCCACTGGCGCTACGGCTGGCGGGGACGCACCGCGCTGCGGTGGACCTGGACCGGCTACGCGGTGCTGCTCACTGCCTACTTCGGCAGCAAGTTCGTGCTGGAGGCCCTGCTGGGCCAGCACTGGGGCTGAAGCCGACGCGCTGGACGATGGCCGGCGGCGTCCGGCTACAATGATCGGCCTGTACCGCGACGACGCCGCTTTTGAACGAGATTCCCTTATCGGCCCTGTTCAGCTTGCTGGCAGTGCTGATCGTGTTGTCGGGCTTCTTCTCCGGATCGGAGACGGGGCTGATGACCATCAATCGGTACCGTCTGGCGCACCGTGCGAACCAGGGCGACCGCGGTTCCAGGCTTGCCCAGCATCTCCTGCAGCGGCCCGATCGGCTCATCGGCCTGATCCTGCTGGGCAACAATCTCGTCAACATCCTGGCGGCCTCCATCGCCACCATCATCGGCCTGCGCCTGTTCGGCGAGGCGGGCATCGCCATTGCGTCGGGCGCGCTCACGCTGGTGATCCTCCTGTTCGGCGAGGTCGCCCCCAAGACACTGGCAGCGCTCTATCCGGAGCGCGTGGCGCTGCCCGCCTCCTACGTCTACTGGGTGCTGATGCGCCTGCTGTGGCCACTGGTGTGGCTGGTCAACGTCATCGGCAACGGCCTGCTGCGCCTGCTCGGTGTCACTCCGGAGGATGCCGCCCAGCACTCGCTGTCGTCGGAGGAACTGCGCTCGGTGGTGGCGGAGGCCGGCGCGATGATCCCGAACCGCCACCAGGCGATGCTGCTGTCCATACTCGATCTCGAGAAATCGACCGTCGAGGACATCATGATCCCGCGCAACGAGATCGTCGGCATCGACCTCGAACAGGACGATGCCCGCATCGCCGAGCAGATCACGGGCAGCGAACACACGCGCCTGCCGCTCTACCGCGGCTCGATCGACGACCTCGTCGGCGTCATTCATGTCCGCAACGTGCTCAAGCTCGCCTCGTCCAGCGGCGACCTGAGCGGCGCCGCACTGGCACGCACCGCGGTCGAGCCCTACTTCGTGCTGGAAGGCACCCCGCTCAACCAGCAGCTGCTCAACTTCCAGAACCAGAAGCGCCGCATCGGCTTCGTCGTCGACGAGTACGGGGACATCCAGGGTCTGGTGACGCTCGCCGACATCCTCGAGGAGATCGTCGGCGAGTTCACCTCCGACCCCGCAACGCGCATCCGCAACGTCTACCGCGACAGCGACGGCAGCTACCTGGTGCACGGCACGGTGAGCGTACGCAGCCTCAATCGCTCCTTCGGCTGGAAGCTGCCCACGGCCGGACCGCGCACCGTCAACGGACTGATCCTCGAATCGATGGAGACCATCCCCAAGCCCGGGGATCGCATCATGCTCAAGAACTACTCGGTCGAGATCACGGAGACGCGCGGCAACGCGGTACGCACCGCGCGCGTGCGCCCGGGCACCGAATAGTCGAGCTCAGTCCGCGTCCGCTGCCGCCTCGAGCGCTTCCTGCAGCCGCGCCACCGCCCGCACCTCGATATCCAGCTTCACGGCCCGCCGCGGCTTGTTGGCCGCCGGGACGATCGCGCGCCTGAAGCCCTGCTTGGCGGCCTCGCGCAGGCGCTCCTCGCCCTGCTGGACGGGCCGGATCTCGCCGGCAAGGCCGACTTCGCCGAAGACCACGGTGCCGGGGGCCAGGGCGCGGCCGCGCAGGGAGGACACCGCAGCCAGCAGCACCGGCAGGTCGGCCGCGGTCTCGCCGATGCGCATGCCGCCGACAACATTCGCGAACACGTCCTGATCGGCCAGCGCGATGCCGCCGTGGCGATGCAGCACGGCGATCAGCATGGCCAGCCGGCCGGCGTCGGTGCCCTGGGTGACGCGGCGCGGATGGCCGCTCTGCGCGGCGTCGACCAGTGCCTGCACCTCGACCAGCAGCGGCCGGCTGCCCTGAAGCGCCACGGTGACGGCGCTGCCCGGCACCGGCTCGGCGTGGCGGGAGAGGAAGATGGCCGACGGATTGGGGACCTCGCGCAGGCCCGACTCCTCCATCGCGAACACGCCGAGTTCGTTGACCGCGCCGAAGCGGTTCTTGACCGCGCGCACCACCCGGAAGCGGCTGCCGGCATCGTGCTCGAAGTAGAGCACGGTATCGACCATGTGCTCGAGCACGCGCGGGCCGGCGATGGCGCCCTCCTTGGTGACGTGACCGACCAGGACGATGGTGCAGCCGCTGCGCTTGGCATAGGCCACCAGCTGGGAAGCCGTCTCGCGCAGCTGCGATACCGACCCCGCTGCCGATTCCACGCGCTCGCTATGCAGCGTCTGGATCGAATCGACCACCAGCAGCCCCGGCCGCGCCTGCTCGGCCGCGGCGACGATGTCCTCGACGCCGGTCTCCGACAGCACCGGCAGGTCGAGACGCGGCAGACCGAGCCGGCGCGCCCGCAGCGCGACCTGCGAGGGCGATTCCTCGCCGGTGACGTACAGCGTGGCTCCGCCCTCCTGCATGCGCGCCAGTACCTGCAGCAGCAGGGTCGACTTGCCTATGCCGGGATCGCCGCCGATGAGCACGACGCCGCCGGCGACGAAACCGCCGCCCAGCACGCGGTCGAACTCCTGCATGCCGGTGCCCGAACGCGGCAGCGCATCCTCGGCGACCTCGGACAGGATCTGCACACCGGCCGCCGGTGCGCGACCGGCGGCGGCAGCGCCGCGCGCCGCCGACCGGGCCGGCGCGGTCTGCTCGGCCATGCTGTTCCAGGCGCCGCATTCGGGGCACTGCCCCGCCCACTGCGGCGAGGTGGCGGCGCACTGCTGGCAGACGAACTGCTTCCGCCCGCGGGCCATGTCAGTCGCGCGCCGTGCCGGCCGCGTCAGGCACTGTCCGCCGGGCTCAGATCCGGACTTGCGGCGAGCTCGCGGGCGATGTCCTCGCCGATGCGCGCCGGAAGCCCCTTGCGCGCCTCGATGATCGCGACATCGATCGCATTGGCGAAGGCCATGGCATCGGCGCTGCCGTGCGACTTGATGACCACGCCGCGCAGCCCCAGCAGACTGGCACCGTTGTAGCGACGCGGATCGATGCGCGCACCCAGCCGCTTGAGAACCGGCCAGGCGGCGGCGCCCGCGAGGCGGCTCCACCAGCGCTCGGAGAAGGTGCGGACCATGATGTCCTTGATGAAGCCGGCGACGCCCTCCGCGCTCTTCAGCGCGACGTTGCCGACGAAACCGTCGCTCACCACCACATCCGCCGCGTCGCCGAAGATGTCGTTGGCCTCGACGTAGCCGACATAGTTCAGTCGCGAGGCGCGCAGCAGCTCCTGGGCGCGGTGGATGGCGTCTACGCCCTTCATCTCCTCCTCGCCGATGTTCAGCAGTGCGACGCGGGGCGACTCCCTGCCGTCGACCGCACGCGCCAGCACCGACCCCATCACCGCGAACTCGAAGAGGTGCTCGGGCGTGCAGGCGGCGTTGGCGCCGAGGTCGAGGAGATAGGTATGCCCCTGCTTCGCGGGCAGCGCCGACACGATCGCCGGTCGGTCGATCCCGGGCAGCGTCTTCAGGACGAAACGGGCGATGGCCATCAGCGCGCCGGTGTTGCCGGCACTGACGGCGGCGTCGGCATCGCCGCGATGGACGAGGTTGATGGCGACGCGCATCGAGCTGTCCTTCTTGGCGCGCAGCGCGCGCGAAGGCAGCTCGTCCATGAGCACGACCTCGGAGCTGTGCGTGATCGAGAGGCGCGCCTCGGTGCCGAGGCCGGCGGCGTCGAGCTGCTGGCGCAGCTGCGCCTGGTCGCCCACCAGCGTCAGCGTGACGTCATCGTGACGCTGCAGGCACAACGACACCGCGGCGACGACGGCTTCCAGACCGTTGTCGCCGCTCATCGCATCGATCGCCACCCGCACCGGTGGCGTGGCCGGGCTGTCGGTCACGGACGTCGGGTCCGCCGCAGCGGAGCTACTCGTCGTTGACCGGCGTATCGATGACCTTGCGACCGCGGTAGTAACCGTCGGCCGTGATGTGATGCCGCAGGTGCGTCTCGCCCGAGGTCGGATCGGTCGACAGGGCCGGCGCCTGAAGGGCGTCGTGCGCGCGACGATGACCGCGACGCGAACGGGACTTCTTTCTCTGCTGAACAGCCATTCTCTACTCTCCGTGCGGGCCCGGCGATCCACCGGCTCCGTGTAAGGCCTGCGCGCGTGCCTCGCACGCGCCGTCACTGCATTCTGGCAAATCGGGCACCGCGAGCAGCAGCTCGTCCTCGACCCGCTCCGCCAGCGGCAGCCTGTCATTCTCGCCGCGCCAGGTGTCGCTTTCCGCGATCCAGCGCGCCTCTTCCTCGTCCCCCTGCACCACCACCACCGAAAAGCGCAGCGCAAGGGGCCACTGCACGACTGCCAGGCACCGCCGGCATGTCACCGGCAGCTCCCCTTCCGCGCTACCGGCAATGCGATAGATCGCCGTACCGGGGCTTTCCCCGCTGAGCCGAACGGTGATCGACCAGCCGGAGTCCGCGAGCGCTGCTGACAGACGGGGAAGCTGCTCGGCCACCAGCGTGGCCTCGGCATGCCCGCGGCCACCGCAGAAGCGCACTATGTCGACCGTCCGCGGCAAGCCTTGGGTGCCCATTGCGGGCGCGATGATAGACAGCACGGCCGATTTCGTCAAAATGCCGGCGTGCCCGCGTACCGTCACCGCCCCGCCATGCCGTCTTCTCCGCCGCTGCTGCTCGCATCGACGTCGCCCTACCGCAGCCGTCTGCTGGAGCGGCTGGGTCTGACCTTCGAACGCTGCGACCCGGACGTCGATGAAGCCGCCGAGCCCGCTCTCGACCCGGCAACACGCGCGCGCCGGCTGGCGCTGGCCAAGGCGCGCGCCGGCGCCGCCCGCCACCCCGGGCACTGGACCATCGGTTCGGACCAGGTCGCGGCGTGCGAGGGCGATATCCTGCACAAGCCCGGCAGCCGCACGGCCCAGATAGCGCAGCTGCACCGCTTGTCCGGGCGCGAGGCGCGCTTCCACACCGCCGTCGCGCTGGTGGTGCCGCCGCTCCGGCCCGGTGCCCGCGCTCGCGCGCGCCACGCCACCGTGCTGACCCGCGTGCGCTTCCGCACCCTCGACGACGGCACCATCGCGCGCTACGCGGATGCAGAGCCGGCCGTCGACTGCTGCGGCGGCTTCCGGTGCGAGGGGCTCGGCATCGCGCTGTTCGACGCCGTCCGCGGCAGCGACCCGACCGCGCTGGAAGGACTGCCGCTCATGGCCACCGCGCGCCTGCTGCGCGCGGCCGGCCTGGCAGTGCCCTGAGCGCTACAGCGCGGCGTCGTCGCGCAGCTTGACCAGCGCCCGCCCGGTGATCGTTCCGGCGACCAGCTCGTCACAGTACGCCGGCACCTCGTCGAGCCCGATGGTCCGGGTGACGATGTCGGCGAGCGCGCGCGGCTTCCACTCGCCAGCCAGGTGCTGCCACACCTGCTCGCGCAGCGGCCGCGGCGTTTCCACCGAGTGGATGCCGAGCAGCGAGACGCCGCGCAGGATGAAGGGCATGACCGTAGTCTTGAGCTCGACGCCGGCCGCCAGACCGATCGAGGCGATATTGCCGAAGGGGCGCACGCTGCGCGTCATGTCGGCCAGGGCGTCACCGCCGAGATTGTCGACCGCCCCGCCCCAGCGCGCCGATTCCAGCGGCTTGCCTCCGGTCCTGACGCCTTCCGGATCGAGCACCTCGGCGGCACCCAGCGCGCGCAGCCGCTCGGCGGCGTCGGCCTTGCCGGTGACCGCGGCCACCTCGTAGCCCAGTCCGGAGAGGATCTGGATGGCGACGCTGCCGACGCCGCCGGTCGCACCGTTGACCAGGACCGGGCCGAGATCGGGAATCTGCCGGTTGTCCTGCATGCGCACCACCGCCAGGGCGGCCGTGAAGCCGGCGGTGCCGAGCATCATGGCCTCGCGCAGGTCGAGCCCGTCGGGCAGCGGGATGACGGCCTCGGCCGGCAGACGCGCGCGCTGGGCGTAGCCCCCGTCGAGCGCCTCGCCGATGTTGCAGCCGGTGACCAGCACCTTCTGGCCCGGCCTCAGGGTGGGGTCGTCCGATTCGGCGACCACGCCGGAGAGATCGATGCCCGGCACGCACGGAAGCCGCCGCATGATGCGGCCCTTGCCGCTCACCGCCAGGGCATCCTTGTAGTTGACCGAGGACCAGTGCACATCGATGACCACATCGCCCTCGTTGAGCTGATCGGTGGTCAGGTCCTCGGCCTGGCAGCGTGTCTTCTTGTCGCCGGCGTCGTGAACGCGCAGGGCGCGGAAGCTGCTCATGGGTCATGCTCCTCGTCGATGGGTGGATGCAGCCAGCCAGCCCGGCAGCTCGACGATGCTCGCGAGCACGGTCAATGCCGGGCTGGCCCGCAGGCGGTCGGCCGAATGCGCGCCACCGTCGACAGCGATGGCCGGCACGCCGGCCGCCTCGGCCATCACCATATCGTAGTCGGTGTCACCGACCATCAGTGCGCGCTCGGGCGCAACCCCGGTGTGCTCGAGCAGCTCGTGCAGCATGCGCGGATGCGGCTTGGCCGCGGTCTCGTCGGCGGTCCGGGTGGCGATGAACGCCGCGTCCGCGAAGCGGTGGTGCATCAGCGCCCGGTCGAGCCCGACGCGGGATTTGCCGGTGGCCACCGCCAACCGGTACCCCCCCTGCCCGAGCGCGGTCAGCAGCTCGGGGACACCGGGATAGAGCGGCGCCTCCTCGTGCGTCCCGTCCACGACGCCGCGCCGATGCGCGAGCAGCTCGGCCTCGAGCCGGGCGGGATCGCGGTCGGGATACAGCAGCTGCAGACCGTCACGGAATCCGAGTCCGATCAGCGCTCGGATGGCGTCATCGTCGCGCGGCGGCAGTCCCAGCGCCGCGATGGCGCGCTGCATGCCGGCGACGATGGGGCCCGTCGAATCGGCAAGCGTCCCATCCCAGTCGAAGACGATGAGCTCGAACGCGGCGCTCATCGCGCCGCCTCGAGCCGGGTCATGACGGCGCGCAGCTCGTCGGGAAGCGGACTCTCCGCCAGCACCGGCGGGAAGGTGCCGGTCGCCGGCAGCGCCAGCCGGTGCGCGTGCAGGAAGAGGCGCCTGAGCTGGCCGCGTTCGCGCACGGCGCGCTGGAGCTGACGATCGCCGTACTTGCGATCGCCGGCCACCGGATGGCCGATCGATTCGGCGTGCGCCCGTATCTGGTGCATGCGGCCGGTGCCGATGCGGACCTCGCACAGCGTCGCCCAGCGTGTCGTGGTGAGCGGCACGAACTCCGACACCGCGGTCTTGCCGTCGTCACCGGTGCGCACGCGGCGCTCGCCATCCTCGCGCTCGATCACGAGACTGTCGCGAACCTCGCGGGAACCGCCCCGCCAGGCGCCGCAGCAGAGCGCGAGATAGCGCTTCCCGGCCTCACCGCTGGCAAAGGCGTCCTGCGCGCGCAGAAGGGCCTGCCTCGACTTGGCCAGCAGCATGATCCCGCTGGTATCGCGATCCAGCCGATGCGCGAGCTCGACGTAGTCGTGGCGCTCCCAGGCGCGCACCACCTCGATGACGCCGAAATCCGCGCCACTGCCGGAATGGGCGGGCAGACCCGCGGGCTTGTCGATGATCAGGTAGTCCGCGTCCTCGGAGATGATCGCGTCGCGCAGGCGGCGCAGCAGATCGTCGGGCGGCCGCCGCACGACCCGCTCCTCGGACTTGACCGGGGGCACGCGGACTGTCTCGCCGCCGCGCAGGCGCCGGTGCGGCTTGACACGACCGCCGTCCACCCGGACCTGACCCGAGCGCAGCAAGCGATAGACGTGCGATCGCGGCACGCCGTCCAGGACCCCCAGCAGGAAGTTGTCGATACGCTGCCCGTCGTGCTGGTGATCCACGACGATGTGGCGGACTTGTGAAACGCGCGTGGACACAGGCACACTATCGGTTGATTGCACGCGATTCCCGGTCAGCTATCGCATCTGCCCGCAAGATCGCGCCAGTTTGCTGCATGCACCGTATCGAACGATGCGCCGGCTGCGGTTGCTGGATGCCGAGAGGCATTGCCATCGAAATTATCGTTGCCGCGCTCGCGCGCGGCAGTTACCACCGCATACCGCGGCTGGACGAGAGAATAACGATTCAGGCGCGCAAGCGCGCGTCCCGTCAATTGACAGCCAATCCGAACCGATGCCCGCCTTGCCCGCAGCCCGCGTTCCGTCGCTGATCCGGCGTCGCCGGACAGTCGGCCGCGCCCGTTACGGCTGCGCGCAACGCGCCGCCGCCACGGCCTGCGCGACGGTCATCCTGAATCGCTCCGCCGTCCGCGGTTGCGCTCACCAGAGGCGAGCGAACCCGCACCATGAAACGCATCCTGATCAACGCGACGCAGCAGGAAGAGCTGCGCGTTGCCATCGTCGACGGCCAGAAGCTCCTTGATCTAGACATCGAAACCGCCGCGCGCGAGCAGAAGAAGGCCAACATCTACAAGGGCCGGATCACGCGTGTCGAGCCATCGCTGGAGGCCTGCTTCGTCGACTACGGCGCCGAGCGCCACGGCTTCCTCCCGCTCAAGGAGATCGCGCCGGAGTACCTCAAGGGCCAGCCGGGCAACGCCGCGAAGGTTGCCGAGCAGATCTCCGAGGGCCAGGAGATCATCGTCCAGGTCGAGAAGGAGCAGCGCGGCACCAAGGGCGCGGCGCTCTCCACCTTCGTTTCCCTGGCCGGCCGCTTCCTCGTCCTGATGCCGAACAACCCCCGCGCCGGCGGCATATCGCGGCGCGTGGAAGGTGAGGAGCGCGACGAGCTGCGCGAGACGCTCAGTCAGGTCAGCTGCCCCGACGGCATGGGCGTCATCGTGCGCACCAACGGCATCGGCCGCACCGCCGAGGAAGTGCAGTGGGATCTCGACTACCTGGTCGAGATCTGGAGCGCCATCAGCACCGCGGCCAGCGAGCGCAAGGCGCCGTTCCTGATCTACCAGGAGTCCAACATCATCCTGCGCGCGCTGCGCGACTACCTGCGCCCGGACATCGGCGAGGTCATCATCGACAACGTCGAGCTCTACGAGCAGGCGCAGGCCCATCTCGCCCACGTCATGCCATCGACGCTGCCGCGCCTGAAGCTCTACTCCGACAGCATTCCGCTGTTCTCGCGCTTCCAGGTCGAATCGCAGATCGAGACCGCGCATCAGCGGTTGGTCAACCTGCCTTCGGGCGGCTCCATCGTCATCGACCGCACCGAGGCGTTGACGTCGATCGACATCAACAGTGCACGCGCCACCGGCGGCAAGGACATCGAGGAGACGGCGCTGCAGACCAACCTCGAGGCGGCCGAGGAGATCGCGCGCCAGCTCCGTCTGCGCGACGTCGGCGGCCTGGTGGTCATCGACTTCATCGACATGAGCGCCAACCGCAATCAGCGGCAGGTCGAGGAAAAGCTGCGCAAGGCCGCCGAGCGCGACCGCGCGCGCATCCAGACCGGACGGATCTCCCGCTTCGGCCTCATGGAGATGTCGCGGCAGCGCATGCGCCCCGCGCTCGGCGAGCACACGCACCAGACCTGCCCGCGCTGCGACGGACACGGGCATATCCGCAGCGTCGAGTCCCTGGCGCTCTCCCTGCTGCGCCTCATCGAAGAGGAGTGCATGAAGGAGAAGACCGGGCGCGTCATCGCACAGGTGCCGGTGGATGTCGCCGCCTTCCTGCTCAACGAGAAGCGCGCGGTGGTACACGAGATCGAGGCCCGCAACCAGGCCGACGTGCTCATCGTGCCCAACTCGTCGCTGCTGACGCCCCGCTTCGAGATCACGCGCGAGAAGGCCGACGGCAAGCAGCAGAAAACGGAGCAGGCCGCCAGCTACCGCCTGAGCGAGGATTTCGCGGCATCGGAATACGCGCAGCAGCTCGCGCGCAAGGACAAGGGCGGAACCCCCGAGCAACCCGCCGTCGGCATGATGCGGCCGTCGACACCACCACCGGCGGCCAGCACGGATGCCGAGGACGCGACCACGGAAGCACCCGCCGCCACCCCGGAAGCCGCCGCTGCAGTGGCGGCCGGCCCGGGCCTGTGGCAGCGCATCAAGGCATGGTTCTCGTCGCCGCAGCCCGCCGCGGAGACCCCCGCGAGCAAGAACGCGTCCGAAACCTCCGGGAGCGACGGCGATCAGGCCCAGGGCGGCGGCCGCCGTCGCGACCAGCGCGCGGGACGTCAGTCGAACGGTGGCAGTGGAGAGCGCAACCGCCGCGGCGGCCAGGCGACGCGCAAGAACGCGGGCGGCAATCGCCAGCGCAACAACAAGCAGCAGCGTTCCAACGAAGGCAACGCGCAGAAGTCCGCTGCCAAGCAGCAACAGCAGTCTGCCGACGAGTCCAGGCCGCGCAGTGACGAGGCTTCGGGCAGCAACGCGCAGAAGCGTCGCAACGACAGCGCCGGGAACGACAGCCCCAAGGCTGCAGCCTCCGCGCCCGCGCCGAGCGCCGAGCCAGCCCCCGAGAGCGCCGCCCCCGCCGCCGAGAGCACCAGTGCTTCGGCCAGCGGTGGCGCCGGCGAATCGGCCGAAGGCACCGGTCGCCGTCGCCGCCGTCGCCGCGGCGGCCGCAACCGTCGCCGTTCCGGCAATGCCACCAGCGCGAATGGCAACGAGAATGCCGCCGGGAATGCCGGGGCGGCTGCAACCGCGTCCGACAGCAGTGACGACGACAGCAGCGCCTCGAATCCGGCCCACGATGTCCCGCGCGACAAGACCGGCGATGATGCAGCCGCGCCCCCGGTTGCCGCCGGTCCCGAAGACTCGTCGACCGTGACCGATGCGGTGAGCGAGGCACGCACCGCGGCGAGCACCGCTGACGCCGAAGCCGACATCGAGGCCTTGGATCACACCACCACCGCTTCCGGCGACAGCCCCGCTGCATCGGACGCCGTCGCGACCGCGGCAAGCGCTACCGCGGCCGAAGACGATCAGGATGCCGCGGCCGCACCGACCGCGCGGAGCATTCCTGCCGATCGCATCCCTGCACCGCCCGCGCCGGTGGCCGTTCCAGCCCTCGTTGCCGCTCAACCCGCTGACGCCCCCGACGACGATGTCCAGTCCGACGCCGCGGACGACACGGTGAGCGCGGTAGTGGATGACGAGCCCGCCGCGCCGGCCGATCCCGCAGCCGAGATCGCCGATGAGGCAAGCGAAGCTGCGGATGCGGAGCCGGAGCCGACCGACGCCCGGGCGGAGGATGCGACAACCGAAACCGCTGCGGAAGCTGAGGTTGAGCTTCTGGCCGAAGCTGACGCCGAAGCCGAAGCCGAAGCCGAAGCCGAAGCCGAAGCCGAAGCCGACCAGGATGACGCTTCCGAGCCCGCGGACGCGAGCGCCGACGCCGACGCCGACGCATTCCTGCCCCGGCTGATCCAGCCCGGAAACGACACCGGAGCGGATTCACCAACCGTGGAGGCCTCGCCGCACGCCGCGGCACCGACCGATCCGGCGCCATCACCCTCCGGCGACAGCGATTTCGTCCCGCGCCTCATCGCGGCCGCCGAGGACACAACCGATACGGAACCGGAGGGCGACGACGCGGCCGCGGCGCTGGAAGCGACAAGCGCCGGGGCCGACGAGGCTGACGAAAGCGACACGGACGCCACTGTCGACGACGATGACGCGGGCGCAGGCGACGGCACTCGACAGGCGGGCCAGAGCGGAGGCGGCTACTGACGGCCGACGCAGCCTCCGACCCGTTGACGCGGCTGCGCGCGCGCATCGGCGCGCGCCTCCGCGTGGACGGGCGTGACTGGGTACTGCACGACGTTCTGACGCGCGAAGCGCGTCTCGTGCTGCGCGCTACCGCTTCCGATCACCGCGCGCTGCAAGCCGACCAGCACGGCGACCCGCGGCGCCTTGCCCCCGTTCTCCGCGAGGAGCCCGTGTACGCCGGAGACAGGGGCAGCAACGAGCCCGCCGAAATCGCCGCGCGCATCCTGGCTCAGCCAGCGCTGACATCAGGCGGCTGACGTCAGCGGGCGGCTCCACAGGGCCCGGCCCCTCTTCCATCGCACCGAATGACGGCCGGGCGGCCGCCTCGCCGCCGCCAGCCCCGGCTGCACGCGCCGTGCGCGACGCACCGCGCGATCTGCGGCCGCAAATTTCCGACAACTGCAGGAAAATAATGACGCATGCGTCACTGTCTATCGGCGCGATGTGCGCGGACTATGACGGTTTCGTCATTTTATTCGCCGACCACATGTAAGTTGCTGTTTAAATTCGACTTATTTTGTGCGGTGCGACATTGACAGTCCGGCCGGCGCCCCGTATACTGCAACGCAGCAAAACGGAGATGAAAAAAAGCCCGCTCGGGGCGGGCCAATTTTCTGAAACGTTTTTAACCAGGTCTCCTCCAGAAAGACCTCTGTGTCTTTCTCGCACTTGGCCCCCTGCTCGCAGGGGGCTTTTTTTGTGCGCTATTTATGCCTTACTGCAGCGTTCAGCGCAAGTACTTGTGGTGCTGAATGCACTGTAGCGGGGCACTGATGCGCCCCGCTACAGCAACCGGTCAGGCCTCGGTGGCGAGTGCCTTCATGGACAGTCGGATACGCCCCTGCTTGTCGACCTCGAGCACCTTCACGCGTACGACCTCGCCCTCCTTGAGCACGTCCGCGACATTCTCGACCCGCTCTTCGGCGATCTGCGAGATGTGCACCAGGCCGTCCTTTCCGGGCAGGATCGTGACGAAGGCACCGAAGTCCATGATGCGCGCCACCTTGCCCTCGTAGATGTCACCGGCCTCGACGTCGCGCGTCAGTGCCTGGATGCGCGAGATGGCGTCGTCGGTGGCCTTCTTGTCCACGGCCGAGATCCGCACCACGCCATCGTCATCGATATCGATGGTCGCGCCGGTTTCCTTGGTCAGCGCCTGGATGGTCGCCCCACCCTTGCCGATGACCTCGCGGATCTTGTCGGGATGGATCTTGAGGGTGGTGATGCGCGGCGCCCACTCGCTCATCTCGTCGCGCGGCGACGCCAGCACCTTGTTCATCTCGCCGAGAATGTGCATGCGTGCCTCGTGCGCCTGCTCCAGCGCCTGACGCATGATCTCGCCGGTGATGCCGTTGATCTTGATGTCCATCTGCAGCGCGGTCACGCCCTCGGCGGTACCGGCCACCTTGAAGTCCATGTCGCCCAGGTGATCCTCGTCGCCGAGGATATCGGTGAGCACCGCGTGGCGCTCGCCTTCCTTGATCAGCCCCATCGCGACACCGGCGACCGGCGCCTTGATGGGCACGCCGGCGTCCATCAGCGAAAGGCAGCCGCCACAGACGGTCGCCATCGACGAGGAGCCGTTCGACTCGGTGACTTCCGAGACGATGCGCACGACGTAGGGAAACTCCTTCTCCAGGTCCGGCATGACCGCCGCCAGAGCGCGCTTGGCGAGCCGGCCGTGGCCGACCTCGCGCCGCTTGGTGACGAGACGGCCGGTCTCCCCGACGCAGTACGGCGGGAAGTTGTAGTGCAGCAGGAAGGGTTCCTTGTAGGTCTGGTCGATGGCATCGATCAACTGGGCATCACGCGCGGTGCCCAGCGTGGTGATGGCCACGACCTGGGTCTCGCCGCGCGTGAACACGGCGGAGCCGTGCGTGCGCGGCAGCGCCTTGGCCTCGATCGAGATCGGGCGGACGGTGCGCGTGTCGCGCCCGTCGATGCGCGGGTTGCCGTCGAGGATGCGGTTGCGCACGACCTCGGCCTCGAGATCGTGCAGCGCCTCGTTGACCTGGCGCTCGCTGAAGGCCGGTGCTTCGCCGCTGCACAGCGCCTCGCGGGCGCTCGCGCGGACGACGTCGAGCTGATCGCGGCGCTCGATCTTGTCGGTGATCGAGAAGGCTTCGGCAACGCCGCTGCCCGCGACTTCGCGAACCTTGGCGAGAATAGCCTCGCCGTCCGCCGCCGGCTGCCAGTCCCAGCGCGGCTGGCCGGCCTTGGAGACGAGCTCGTTGATGGCGTCGATGGCGGCCTGCATCTGCTCGTGCCCGAACAGCACGGCGCCCAGCATGACCTCCTCGGAAAGACCCTTGGCCTCCGACTCCACCATCAGCACGGCTTCCTTGGTGCCGGCTATGACGAGATCGAGCTCCGAACCCTCGAGCTCGGTCGCGGAGGGGTTCAGCTTGTAGGCACCGTCGGCATAACCCACGCGTACCGCGCCGATGGGCCCCTCGAAGGGCACGCCGCACAGGGCGACGGCGGCGGAGGCGCCGATCATGGCGGGAATGTCGCCGTCGACGTCAGGGTTGAGGGAGAGCACCGTGGCGATGATCTGCACCTCGTTCATGAAGCCGTCCGGGAACAGCGGACGCAGTGGCCGGTCGATCAGGCGGCTGGTCAGCGTCTCCTTCTCGGTCGGGCGCCCCTCGCGGCGGAAGAAGCTGCCGGGGATGCGGCCGCCGGCGTAGGAACGCTCCTGGTAGTCGACGGTGAGCGGGAAGAAGGCCTGGTCGGGGCGCGCATCCTTGCGCGCGACCACGGTCACGAGGACGACGGTCTCGTCCATGGTCACCTTGACCGCGCCGCTCGCCTGGCGGGCCATCGCGCCGGTCTCTAGGGTGACGGTGCGACCGCCGAACGAAAAGGAAGTGCTAACGCGCGTGCTATCGGGCGCCATGGCGTACCTCGGTCTGAAGGGGCAAGGAAGCGGGTGACCGGCTTAGCGGCGCAGGCCCAGCTCGGTGATCAGCTTCTGGTAGCGACCGACGTCCTTGCGCTTCAGGTAGTCCAGCAGCTTGCGGCGCTGATTGACCATCTTCAGCAGCCCGCGACGCGAATGATGGTCCTTCTTGTTCTTCTCGAAGTGCGGGCCGAGCGTCTTGATGCGCTCGGACAGCAGGGCTACCTGCACCTCGGGCGAACCGGTGTCGTTGGGCTCGCGCTGGAACTTCTCGACGACAGCACGCTTCGCTTCAGGATCAAGAGCCATATACTACTCCGAGATTGTCAGTATTCGTCATCATCAAGCCCGACATTGTAGCGGGCCATTTGGCGCGCGCACAAGCGCCTGCGCCCATTCCGTGCAGCGAGAGGGCCACTACGGTGCAGCGGTCTGCATCATGCGGCGCGGCGCTACCATGCCGTCGGCATTGATCTCGCCAAGCGCCAGCAGCACATCGCCGGGTCCGTAGATGGCGACCCGGCCGGCCGACGGCGCCGACGCCACCCGCACCGCCTCGCCGCGCGAGAGATAGAACGCCCGGGCGGCATCGAGCGCCACTCCGGGCCAGTCGGCGAGCGCCGCGGACGGTGGCAGGAGCAGCGCGTCGAGCGCCTCCGCGCCCTGCTCGGCAGCGGCCTCGATCTCGGCCATGGTACGCAGCGCATCACCGGGGAACGGCGACACCGCGTCCCGGTGCAGTCGCGCAACATGCGCCTCGGTGCCGACACTGGCGGCCAGATCCTCGACCAGCGTACGCACGTAGGTGCCCTTCGAGCACCGGACGCGCAGCGTGAAACGCTCGGGTGACCAATCAAGGATCTCCAGGGCATGGATGGTGACGGTGCGCGCGGCCCGTTCGACCTCGCCCCCCTCGCGCGCGATCTCGTAGAGCCGGCGTCCCTGGTGATGCACGGCCGAATGCATCGGCGGAATCTGCTGAATGGGGCCGATGAAGTCCGCGAGGGCCGATTCCATCCGCTCGCGGGGCGGACGCGCATCGGAATGCGCGACGACCCCGCCTTCGGCGTCACCGGTACTGGTGCGCTGCCCCACCGCCACGCCGACGGTGTACTGCTTGTCGGCATCGAGCAGGTAGTGGCTCAGCTTCGTGCTGGGCCCGAAGCAGACCGGCAGCATGCCGGTCGCCAGCGGGTCGAGACTCCCGGTGTGCCCGGCCTTGGCTGCGCTGTACAGCCGGCGCACGCGCTGCAGGGCATGGTTGGAACTGAGGCCTTCGGGCTTGTCGAGCAGCAGGATGCCGTTGACGTCGCGCATCCAGGCCTTGCGGCGTCGGCTCACGCGCCCTCCCCGTCGCTGTCCCGCGCCCGGGCCTGCCGGATGAGCTGGCTCATGGCGTCGGCATCATCGGGCAGCGTATCGGCGATGAACTGCAGCTCCGGCACACGGCGGATCTTGAGACGCTTGCCGAGCCAGCCTCGGAGACGACCGGCACGACGCGTCAGCTCGCCGCAGGCCTCATCGAGCGGCTTGCCGAGCCGCCCGACGTAGACCCGCGCATTGCGCAGATCGGGCGAGACATCGACCGAGGTGATCGAGACCCCCTCGAAGCACGGATCCGAGAAGTGCTCACGGATCAGCTCATCGAGCTCGCGCTGAAGCTGCGCCGATACCCGCGTGGCGCGGGGATACTCGCGATGGGAGGACATGACGCGGCCTCCGTCAGACCGGGTGCATCAACGACGGCCACCACTCTCTTCGGTCTTGATCTGGCGCCGCACCTCTTCGCGGTCGTAGCACTCGATCTGGTCGCCGACCTTGACGTCGTTGTAGTTCTTGACCGCGATGCCGCACTCGGTGCCGGCCTCGACCTTCTGGGCGTCGTCCTTGTGGCGGCGCAGCGATTCGAGCTCGCCCTCGTAGATGACGACCTGATCGCGCAGGACGCGAATGGGCAGGCCGCGGCGGACCTCGCCGTCGACCACGAGGCAGCCGGCGACGGCGCCGAAGGCGGAACTGCGGAAGACCTCGCGAACCTCGGCGGTTCCGACGATCTTCTCGCGCAGCTCGGTTCCGAGCAGGCCGGAGATGGCGTCGGAGACGTCGTCGATCACGTCATAGATGATCGAGTAGTAGCGCACATCCACACCCGTGGTCTGGATGCGCTGCCGCGCCTTGCCGTCGGCACGCGTGTTGAAGCCGATGATGATGGCCTCGGACGCCACGGCGAGATCGACGTCGGACTCCGAGATGCCACCGACCGCGGACGCCACGATGTTGACCTTGACCTCCTCGGAGGGAATCTTGGTCAGCGCTTCCGAGAGCGCCTCGATGGACCCCTGCACATCGCCGCGGATCATGATGTTCAGCGTCTTCTGCTCGCCGCTGCCCATCTGCTCGAAGGCCTGATCCAGGCGCACCGCCTGCGACTGCGCGAGCTTCTGCTCGCGGAGCTTCTTCTCGCGCAGGTCGGCGAGCTCGCGGGCCTTGCGCTCGTCGGTGACCGAGATGACCTCTTCGCCCGCATCGGGCGCACCGGACAGGCCGAGGATCTGCACCGGCGTGCTGGGTCCGGCGGCCTTGCAGGGCTTGCCGGCGTCGTCGAACATCGCGCGCACGCGGCCGAAATAGGGCCCCGCAAGCACGACATCGCCCTGACGCAGGGTGCCGCTGCGCACCAGCACGGTGGCGGTGGGGCCGCGGCCCTTCTCGACGCTGGACTCGATGATGGCGCCGCGCGCGACATCGTCGACCACCGCCTTGAGCTCCAGCAGCTCCGCCTGCAGCACCACCGAGTCGAGCAGTTCCTCGATGCCCTCGCCCGACTGGGAGGACACGGCCACGCACTGGATGTCGCCGCCCCAGTCCTCGACGACCACCTCTTCCTTGGTGAGCTCGGACTTGATGCGGTCGGGGTCGGCATCCTCCTTGTCGACCTTGGTGATCGCCACCACCATCGGCACGCCGGCGGCGCGCGCGTGCTGGATCGCCTCGCGCGTCTGCGGCATGACGCCGTCATCGGCGGCGATGATGAGGATCACGATGTCGGTGACCTGGGCGCCGCGGGCACGCATGCGCGTGAAGGCGGCGTGTCCCGGGGTGTCGAGGAAGGTGATGCTGCCGCGCGCGGTCGCCACGTTGTACGCGCCGATGTGCTGCGTGATGCCACCGGCCTCGCCGGATGCGACGCGCGACTTGCGGATGTAGTCCAGCAGCGAGGTCTTGCCGTGGTCGACGTGACCCATGACGGTCACGATCGGCGCCCGCGACTGCGCTTCGCTGGCCTCGTCCGAGCCGGCCGTGGCGGCGGCGAGCAGCGCGTCCTCCTCGGCGCCCTCGGACACCGGCCGCGGCCGATGTCCCATTTCCTCGACCACCAGGACAGCGGTGTCCTGATCGAGGGTCTGGTTGATGGTCGCCATCACGCCCATCTTCATGAGGACCTTGATGAGATCGCCGGTCTTGACGGCCATGGCCGCAGCCAGGTCGCCGACCGCAATCATCTCGGGAATGTCGACGTCGCGCACGACCGGCGCGGTCGGACGCTCGAAGCCGTGACGGGTCTCGACCTGCACGCGCGCCCGGCGCCCGCTCTTCTTCTCGCGACGACCGGACTTGCCGGCCTTGACGTGCAGCTCCTTGCGGGCCGCGCGATCGCGATCGGCACGTCCGGCCGGACGCGCCGGCGCGGGCGGCGCTTCGGCGGGCTGCTCGCGCTTCATCTCGGCCGCGCGGCGCAGGTTCTCGGCCGCACGCGAGCGCGACGCCATGGCCGCGCGACGCGCGGGATCCATGGCGGCTTCGGGATCGGCGGCAGGCGCCGGAGCGGGTGCAGGCTCGGCGGCGTCCTCGACGCCGGCATCCGCATCGGGTTCCGCCGCGGCGTCCTCGGCAGCGGGGGCGGCGGCTGCATCCGCAGCCGCGTCCGGTGCCGGCGCCTCCGCCTCGTCGTCCGTTTCGGCCGCCGACTCGGTCTCGGGAGCGGCCTCGTCCTCAGCGACCGCTTCCGCCTCGGGCTCGTCGGCCGGCTCGGTCGGCGCGTCCTGCGCCTCGGGCGGCTCGGGCGCCATCTCGGGCTCGGCAGCCGCTTCGGCGGCCGCACGCTCGCGCTCGGCGGCTTCGGCCTCGTCCTCGGCCTTGCGCTGACGCTCGGCTTCGGCGGCCTCTTCCTCGGCCTGCCGCGCCTTGGCCTGCTCGGCAGCGTCCAGCTCCGCCTGGGACGGCGGCTTCTCGTAGCTGCGCCGCTTGCGCACCTCGACGCTGACCGTCCGGGAGGCGGCGCCGCGACCACCACCGAGCTTGAGCTCGGTGGTGGTCTTGCGCTTCAGACTGACGCGCCCGCCGCCACCGGCCGCGGCAGCGGTGCTGCGCTTGGACCGGATGTGCTGCAGGAGAGCGGTCTTGTCGGCATCCGACAGCGTGGAATCCTCGTTTTCCACGCTGACGCCGGCTTCCCGCAGCTGCGTAAGCAGCGCATCGACGGGAATCTTCACTTCCGTGGCGAAATCTCGAACCGTTACCGAAGGCATGTCGTGTCAGCGTGTCCTGATGCAAATGGGGCGCAGTCGTCGCGTCTCAGCGCGGCGCGCCGGCGTCACTCAGCAAACCAGTGAGCGCGCGCGGCCATGATGATTTCTCCGGCGGCATCCTCTTCGATGCCGATGAGTTCGGCGAGTTCGTCGCTGCCGAGATCGGCGAGGTCGTCCCGCGTGCTCACGCCCTTGTCGGCAAGCGCGCGCGCCAACTCGTCGGTCATGCCGTCGACCTCGAACAGGTCGTCGGCGGGACCCTCGCCACCGGTGATGGCACTGGCCAGCAACGCGTCGCGCGCACGCGTGCGCAGCTCCTCGACGATGGATTCGTCGAACTCCTCGATCGCCAGCAGTTCCTGATCGGGAACGTAGGCAACCTCCTCCAGATTGGTGAAGCCTTCCTGCACCAGAATCTCCGCCACCTCTTCGTCGACGCCGAGCGATTCCATGAAGAGATTGCGGATCGCGGTGTTCTCTTCCTCGGTCTTGGCGGCGGCCTGCTCGCCTGTCATGACGTTGAGCGTCCAGCCGGTGAGCTCCGAGGCCAGCCGCACGTTCTGGCCGCCCCGGCCGATGGCCTGGGCGAGACGCTCCTCGTCGACCGCGATGACCATGGAGTGGGCATCCTCGTCCACGACGATGGATTCCACTTCGGCCGGCGCCATCGCGTTGATGACGAACTGCGCAACGTTCTCGTCCCACGGCACGATGTCGATGCGCTCGCCGGCGAGCTCGTTCGACACGCTCTGCACGCGCGAACCGCGCATGCCGACGCAGGCGCCGACCGGATCGATGCGCCGATCCTTGGCCTGCACCGCAATCTTGGCGCGCAGCCCCGGATCGCGCGCGGCGCCACGCAGCTCGATGAGCCCCTGCGCGATCTCGGGCACCTCGAGCTTGAACAGCTCGATGAGGAACTCCGGCAGCGTCCGCGACAGGAACAGCTGCGGTCCGCGCGGCTGCGGGCTGACCTCGTACAGATAACCACGCACGCGGTCGCCGATGCGCAGCGGCTCGCGCGGGATGAGATGGTCGCGCGGGATGATCGCTTCGGTGATGCCGCCGAGATCGACGATCACCGCGCCCCGCTCCATGCGCTTCACGATGCCGGTGATGAGCTCGCCCACGCGATCCTCGTAGGCCTCGACCACCTGCGCACGCTCGGCCTCGCGCACCTTCTGCACGATGACCTGCTTCGCGGCCTGCGCCGCGATGCGACCGAACTCCTCGTTCTCGAGCTGCTCCTCGATGTACTCGCCAACCTGGACACCGGGCTGCTCGGTCTCGGCGCGCGAGAAGAGCTTCTGGCGCACCGGCGACTCGAACTCGGGGTCCTCGTCATCGACCACCAGCCAGCGCCGATAGGTCTCGTACTCGCCACTTTCGCGGTCGATCGTGACGCGAACGTCGATGTCCTCGTGATAACGCTTCTTGGTCGCGGAGGCCAGCGCCGCTTCGATCGCCTCGAAGATGATCTCCCGCTCGACGCTCTTCTCGTTGGAGACCACGTCGACGACGGTCAGGACATTCTTGCCGTTCTTGTTCATGCCAGCAGCGATCCAGTCAGCAACCTATGAATAACGCGGCACCAGCCGCACCAGTTCGATCTCGTCCAGCGGAACCTGCAGGACGCCGTCCCCGCAGTCGACGCTGATACCGCCGTCGGCATGCGCCGACAGCACGCCGGTGTACTTGCGCCGGCCCTCGCGCGCTTCACTGAGCCAGACCCGCACCTTCTCGCCGAGGAAGCGGTCGAAATGCGCCGGCTTGGTCAGGGGCCGGTCGAGTCCGGGCGACGAGACCTCGAGATGGTATGCCCCGGGCAGCGGGTCCTCCACATCCAGCAGTGCCGAGACCTCGCGACTGACCGCCTCGCAATCCTCGACCTGTATGCCGCCGGGCGCATCGATGTAGAGCCGCAGAACCGCGTTATTGCCCGTGACGAACTCGACATGCACGAGCTCGAAGCCGGCGGCTTCGACCACCGGCTCGAGCAGATCGACGAGCTTGGATTCCATCACGGGCATGATCGTCAGGAACAAAAAGGCCCCGATAACCGGGGCCTTTCGCAAAACCGAAAGTTGGTAGCGGGGGCGGGCTACGGTCAATTTCTCACTGCACCGATCCGCATACCGATCCCCACACCACGGAGGCGCGGATTATAGCGACGGATGACGGGCGCGTGAAGCCCCGCCCACCCGACGAACGGTAGTTGCGGCGCTTGACCTACAGATAATGTAGGCGTATAGTGGGAACCGTGGATAGGGGGTCAGCCCACCACCCCATTCCCCGGG